>NZ_JBITUQ010000012.1:0-146705 GCF_044542515.1 Rhodococcus sp. NPDC078407
ACGCCCGGTCCCATTCCGAACCCGGAAGCTAAGCCCTCCAGCGCCGATGGTACTGCACTCGACAGGGTGTGGGAGAGTAGGACACCGCCGAACACATATTCCAGACAACCCCCGAGACCACCCGGTCCCGGGGGTTGTCTGCATTTCGAAACCTGAACAGCGACAACCCAACCCGAGGGCCCGCGCACGTCTGTCTCGCAAGCGCGAGCGCATTCGCCGAACGCACGCACACTCGCGCCCTGACCACTACCTATTTCCCGCGCACCCGACGAACGCACACGCGTTTGCCGAACATCACCTGCCCGCGACGTCGACCCAGCAGCGAATGCACGCGCGTTCGCCGGTCGCACGCAGAATCGCACCCGGTCCACTACCTAAAATGCGCGGACCTGACGAACGCGTGCGCATTGCTATCCGTCGATGCCGGCCGTGCGTCGTGTCCCGGCGAGGCTTCGTGGGCGGTCACATGATTCTGTGGCACAGTCGAGATCCATGAAGCTTGCCGTCGTTCAGCAACGGGTCAGCAGAATTCTTCTCGATTTCGACCTGACCATCGAATTCGACGACGGTGCCTCAGTGTCGTTCAGTGAAGTCGTCGTCGATGACCTCACCGTCGACGAGGACAATCAATTCGAGGGTTTGCGTGCCCTTTCTGCATTACACGGCCTCGTGTGTGAGGACGTCGACTACGACCGATCAGGCACGCTTCGGATGCATTTCGCAGGTGGTCACACAGTGGTGGCTCATCCCCGCGATGAGGTCGAATCCTGGGAGTATTGCGCCGCAGACGGGACCACAATCTTGTGTGGGCCGGGTGGAGCCGTCGAGTCCTGGCCGTCCCCGGAGTACCCCAACAGGGAAGCATCCGCTGTCGAAGGTCTCCCGTCCATCGGCGCTACGGTCGTTCGGCTGTCCACGGGTGACGGGCCGACTGTCGAATTCTCGGACGGCACTCAGCTGTTGTTGGACCTTCCGCTCGACTGCGGCTATCTCGTACTGCGGGAGAGCGTCACGTCGACTTCTGTCTCCGACGCGGGCGACGACGAGGCCCCAAGGGACTGGGTTGTTCAGCTGTCCTCGGGCCATGTGATCTTCTACCGCCCGCGAACGGTGTAGGGCTTGCCGAATTGGGTTTCGACGCCGGGGGAGTAGAGCACAGAGTCCGGCGGACGGGTACTGACGTCGGGTAACCCTGCGGCAGCGACGAGTTCGTCGGAGCAGTGCGTCAGTTCCGCGTCGACCAGTTGCCAATGTCGATGCACGTTCGGTACGTACAGCAGTCGTCCGGCCAACGACGTGTGCAGTCCCCATCGAGCGGTGAGGAAGACCGCCAATGGGTCGTCGGACATATCGCGCGTTCCTCGGACGATTCCGAAGTCGGTCGTCGCCCCGCGGTGCGGGGGAGCGAGCCGTCTGCTGCGGTAGCCGATCGTCGTCGTGTCGTCGTCGATGTCGATCGATGCCCAGCGGTACGGGATACGAGCGACGTTGGTGCCCAACACCACTGCCAGTCTCGTTGCTTCGAGAGATCGGAAGACGACGCCGCGTCGTCCCTCTGCATCGACGGAGTAGAGCCGGACGTTGATCTCCCCGAATGTGCCGAAGTACGGAACCGGGTGCCTGTATCCGAGGCCGGCACCGACCATGTGAAAGCCGATCAGGCCGACCCACGTGGAACCGTCGAACTCGTCGGGTTCACAGCCATCGGGGAGCAGCGGAGCAACTGTCGAGCTCGGGACCTGCCAATGCAAGAAGACCAGCCGTTCCCAGCGCTGATCCATCAGGATCGGACGAGGCAACAGCGGTGGCCGCGGCCAGAGGCGTCGGGCATCGTCTCGATTCATGATTCGAGACTAGGCGCGACTCGTCAGGTGGCGGTGAATCGGGCGTGCACGCTGGCAGTGATCGTGATGTTCTCGGGCTTGAGCGCGAATCCGGCCGGGGCAGACTTCGGGGCGAACATCCGAGGGGAAACGTCCGAACCACTGTGATCGGCGCTGCCCGCCAGCAGACCTGGATCGGCTATCGCGACGGCGCGCACGCGCGTCCTTCCCAGGCTCGACGCGTAGGCCTCCGCTTTGGCTACTGCGTCCTGAACGGCGCGTTCACGCACTTCCAGGGTGCGCGAGATCCTGCTCGACTCTGTGAGGTCCCAATCGAAGTTGTCGATCGAGACTCCCTCGAGTGCGGAGGAGGCATAGACGAAGGCGTCGACGAGGTCGAGCTGGCTGAACTGCACTTCCACGGACGCCTCCGCTTGGTAGACGTACGGCAGTTGCTCGCCTTCGTGATTGAAGGGGCGGTTCCGTGAGTGCCGCACCTGGTCGACCGTCCATCGATCGATCGGGCCGCCGTCGCTGCTGTAGAGCGGCTCGATGAGGCGTGTGAGTTCGCGGACGAGCTGTTGGGCCGGTTCGGACGCCGACTCTGCTGTACGTCCATCGGTACGGACGGTCAGCGACAGCGTGCACTGCTCGGGCGGAAAGGTGGCTGCGCCGTGACCGACGACTGTGATGTCGAGTGCTTCGGGGCTCATGGCGTCCAGTCTCGCATCAGCGCAGCGCGATTCACCGAACCTCGACAATGCTGGCCGACGCGTCAGGTGGGGAGCACAATCGCAAACATGCTTCCTGTTCTCGATCTCGCTTCCGCTGAAACAGACCCTCACGGGTTCCAGCGGTCATTGCGCGAGGCTGCTCATCGCTCCGGTTTCTTCTATCTCGTGGGACACGGGATCGCAAACGAACGGATGCGCGACGTGCTGCGTCTGGCGCGAGAATTCTTCGCTGTACCCGACCACGTGAAAGACGAGATCAGTCAGCTGAAGAGTCCGCATTTTCGTGGGTACTCGCGGGTGGGGGGAGAGCTGACGAACGGCCGGGTCGATTGGCGAGAGCAGATAGACATCGGACCCGAGCGCTCGGCCATAGACGGGGCCGAGGGGTACTGGAACCTCCAAGGACCCAATCTGTGGCCGTCGCAGCCCGCTGGATTCAGGGAGACGTTCGAGCAGTGGGAGCAGACGGTCTCGCGGCTCGGTCTCGGACTGCTCAGGCATTGGGCACAGTCCCTGGGCGCGCCCGAGAACGCGTTCGACGATGCCTTCGCGACCGCGCCCGCAACGCTGATGAAGGTTGTTCGCTATCCAGGTACCAGTGATCACTCACAGGGCGTCGGCGCGCACAAGGACTCCGGGGTGCTGACGCTGCTCCTCGTCGAACCGGAATCGACCGGGCTCCAGGTGGAGACGACATCCGATACGTGGGTAGATGTACCGCCGTTGGCCGGGGCATTCATCGTCAACATCGGCGAGCTGTTGGAAGTGGCCACCGGCGGCTACCTGCGGGCGACGCGGCATCGGGTGGTGGCGCCGGGACCCGGGACCGACCGAATTTCGGTGCCACATTTTCTGAGCCCGGCCCTCGATGCCGTCGTGCCGATCATTGCGCTGCCGCCCGAATTGGCGGAGCAATCACGGGGCGTCGAGAACGATCCCGACAATCCGATCTACAGCACCTACGGTGAGAACGCGTGGAAGTCTCGGACGCGGGCACATCCAGACGTGGCTCAGGTGCATCATGGCATCGTTCCGGCCGGGTAGCGGACTACCTACTGATCCCTGCGGCGACCCCGACGCGTTGCGCGGTACTGCGCCCATGCCCCGGTGCACCACAGTGCCCACAGGATCAACAACGGCTGGAACAGCAGCCGGACGCCTCGTGCGGTGTCGGAGTCGAGGCCGAAAGCATCGGTGTGGGTGACGAACTGCGAGATGTTGCCGGGGAAGACCGCGACGAAGAACGCCGCGACGACCCAACCGACGAGCGGAGCTCGAGCAGTCCAGAACACCAGTGCCAGGCCGAGCGCTATCTCGACCACGCCCGACGCCAGCACGACGAAATCGGTGTTCAGCGGTAACCACTCGGGCACCTGCGCGGCGAAGGTTCGGCGAGCCCAGAACAGGTGGCTCAGGCCGGCGAAGACGAGGAACCCGCCCAGTACGACCCGCCCGATGGTGCGAGAAATCGATTTCGTCATGGCGTCATGAGACACCACGGGCACACTGAGCATCATGTCCGGGAGCATTTTCACCGATTCGGTTCGTCGCCGGTGGGTATTGCACGTCGACCTCGATCAGTTCATCGCCGCCGTCGAAATGCTGCGCAACCCCGATCTGGCGGGCAAGGCCGTGGTGGTCGGCGGTAGGGGAGATCCCAGCGAGCGCGGGGTGGTCTCGACGGCCTCGTACGAGGCACGGGCCAAGGGCGTCGGCTCCGGAATGCCGCTGCGCATCGCCGCGAAAAAGATCCCCGACGCCATATTTCTGCCCGTGGACAAGCCGGCGTACGACGAGGCGTCGGCGATGGTGATGGACACACTGCGGAAGCTGGGCGTCGTGGTCGAGGTGATCGGCTGGGACGAGGCATTTCTCGGTGTGGAGACCGATGAACCGGAGCTTTTCGCCAAGACAGTGCACGACGCGGTGTTCGACGCGACCGGGCTGCATTGCTCGGTCGGTATCGGAGACAACAAGCTGCGCGCCAAGATCGCCACGGACTTCGACAAGCCACAGGGCATCTATCGCCTCACCCAGGACAATTGGTTCGAGGTGATGGGTGAGCGCGGCACCGACGCGCTGTGGGGGATCGGCAAGAAGATCTCGAAGAGACTGACCGCCCTCGGCATCTCGACTGTCCGGGAATTGGCGGATGCCGACGATGCAGACCTGGCGGCGGCGTTCGGACCCAAGATCGGCCCCTGGCTAGGCACGAAAGGGCGGGGCATCGATCTCGCGCCGGTCAGCTCGGAACCATGGGTTGCACGGTCACACAGTCGCGAGGTGACGTTTCAGACCAACGTGTCCGATTGGGACGTCGTCCGGCAGGAGGTCGCGGCTTTGACGTCGAAGGTGTTGTTGGACATCGAAGCAGAGAACAGACCGGCCGTGCGAGCGGCGTTGAAGATCCGTTACGCGCCTTTCGAGACGCACACCGTCAGCGCACCGATCGGTGGCGCGCCGACCTTCGATCCAGAGGTCCTGACTTCGGTCGCAGTGGCTCTGGTCGATCGCCTCGACCATACGAGAGACGTCCGATTGATCGGCGTCCGGTTGGAAATGACTCTGCCGCAACCACTCTGACTACTTTCGGCCCGCTGCCCAGCGCAGACCCCAGCCGTACTTCTTGTCGAGATCGGCCTGGCTGCCCTGGATGTACTCGACCTCGCGGGTGACGGTGATCCCTGCCGAGGTGTTCTCCAACAGCGCGATGGAACAGATGCGCGCGGAGTTCTCGGCGGAGTCGAGTCGCACCTCCACCTGCGGTCCGCTGGTGGGGTACAGCGTCACCACGCCGTCGACTGCGGCCCAGTTCGGTGCGCCGTCGTAGATCATCGCGAAGATCAGGATGCGGGCGAACTTGTCTGGATGGGCGAGGTTGATGTGCATGTTCTCGCCGCCACTGACCGAGCCGGAGCGATCGTCGCCGTCGAGCGCTATGAACGGGGCGTCCTGCAGCGAACCGAAGCTGTTGCCGAGCGCCTGCACGACGCCCTTCGAGCCGTCGCGCAATTCGTAGAGGCACCCGAGGTCCAGATCGACACCGCCGGAGCCGTACGACGCGGCCGCCAACTTGGCCAGAAAGCCCTTCTTCTTCGGCTGGGCCGCAGGTGTACCGGTGGACCAGTTGAGGTTCACCCGCATCGAGCCCTGCTTCTCGCCGGACTTGGTCAGGCTGATCGTCGGTGACGCCTTGGACAGCGTCACCTTGCTCAGACTGACCGGAGCGCCGGCCTGTGGTGCCGGGGATTTCCCGGTCGAGGGCTTGCGGGTGTAGTCGATGGCCATGGTTGTGCCTTTCGAAC
The DNA here is from genome assembly GCF_044542515.1 of Rhodococcus sp. NPDC078407. Lineage (NCBI taxonomy): Bacteria > Bacillati > Actinomycetota > Actinomycetes > Mycobacteriales > Nocardiaceae > Rhodococcus > Rhodococcus sp. NPDC078407. Next base: position 5,863 of record NZ_JBITUQ010000012.1, read on the forward strand.
GGTCGATTCCCGGATCGCGATGTCCGGTTCGGGCGGTCCATCGAGGGTAACCGTACGGGGAACGATCCACTCAGTTCGGGAGCGCACCGTCGGCCTCGGTGACGGGCACACGCCGATCACTCCTGCTGACCGCCGACGATGATGGGCATCGGCTCGTCGAAACTTTCGTTCTCAGGCAACGGTTCTGCGCCGTGAGCATCGCCGAATTGTTTCACCGACTGGGTGTTCGCTAGCTCCTCGGAACCACGGCGGGCTCCTGCGAAGTCGTTGTACCAGAGAAACCACGGCAGGCCGGCGCGGGTGTACTCGGCGGCGGAAGGCGGAATTGTCGGTGGAACCTCGCCGGTCAAGTTTTGCCACACATCGCTGTTGGCGATATCGACCGTGAACTCGATTCCGTGGTCCAGGTCCCAGTCGTCGTGCTGACGAAGAGGCGACGCAATGGTCTGACGGATCGAACCCCCGCCGCCGAGGCCCATGTCCGATGCCGGTGCCGCACACACGATGAAGTCGGGAAAGGTGGGACGGGGCGGCTGCGCATCCCAGACGGACGCCTTCAGCGGGTATGCGGCTATGCGGATTCCCCCGATCGCCTGATCTGCCGAGAGTTGCTCTTCCACCGTGTACCCGTCACCGAGGGGCATCGCAACGAACTGCCGCACGCTGCCCTCGCCGACGTTGAATCCGTCGAGCCACGGTTGCTCGGGAACCTCGAAGTAGTCCTCGGTTTCGAAGTCCGGGCTTGCCGACCACGGTTGGCCGGTCACCACATTGATCGAACCGGCCGCGATCGTGACCAGGAACGGGTAGCGGCCGGAGAAATCGATCCAGCAGGCCTCGGACTGCCACATCGGCAACACCGCATGATCGGGAGAACCGTTCTGACGCAGCGGAAAAGAGCCGAGGCCGGGCGGCAGGTTGTACTCTGCTCCGTCGTCGGGCACGCGAAGGGTGCGCTGAAAAGTTATCTGCATGGTTGCCTCGGGGTGGACCTCGGGGCAGGCGATGGACAGGGTGTCGTGTTCGACGAGTGCAGGCATGGACTTCTCCTCGGTACCGGGTGATCGTCGAAGGGTAGATCGAGGTACCGACAACAAATATCGGTGCGACGGGTGATGTCCGCCGCGCCGACATAGTCGGGATGCAATCCGATATACGGGCGCGAGCCATTACGTGCATTCGACTCGGCCATACCCGTTCGGATCGACCTTGCTCATCGCCGGCTCGAAGCCTTCGACAGGCAGCGGTGCACCCGGACTGCTTGTGCTGCCACTTCTGCGTGAGCGGCTGCTCCTGCCCGCGCGGAACCGATAACGGGCTCGCTGCGTCAAACCCGATGACGCCGATCCACCGGCGTCGATACGGTGTGACTCGGGGGAGCGTCATGACAGTGAAGGTGGATCCAACGATCCTGCGGCAGTTCTCGACTGTGTTGTCGGAGACCGGAGCGGCACTCCGTGAGTTGGATGCCCTGACCCCGTTTCGCCGTTCCGAGAACGCATTGCAGGGCAGTGACTTCGGTGCTGCGTGTGCGGCAGCGGCCGCTGCCGCAGCGGGAGCGGTAGCCGCACTGGCCGCACGAGCCGAGTGCGTTGCAGAGATCGCACGCGGCGTCGCGCAGAACTACGACATCGCCGACGACGAACTCGCCCGTCGCCTCGTCGCGATGGAACAGCCGAAGTGACCCCGACCGTTCCGCACGTCACCGGATGGGAGCCGGAGTCGATGCGCAAGACGATGATCGAACTGTCGCAGATTGTGGAGCGCGTCAACGGCCGGCGAACCGGGGTGCTGGAGGAGCAGGATGCACTGGCCGAGACGTGGACGGGCGAAGCAGCCGGCGCTGCGGCCGAACGCGTGGTGACCGAATGCGCCCGGATGAGCTCGGTTTGCGGTGAGATCGACTCACTCGGTAAGGCTTTCGAGACCGCAGCGGGAATGATCGACTCGGCGAAGGCGCATGTGCAAGCGCAAGTGTCTGCGGCGACGGCGAGCGGGTTCGCCGTGGCACCGGACGGAGTGGTGAATCCCGACGGAATGATCGCCCTGATACCGGATGGGCGCGGCGCTGAGAAGGTGCGCCAAGCCGACGAACTACGTTCTGTGGCAGATCAATTGACGCGAGATATCAAAAGTGCGTTGAATCAAGCGGATACGGCTGCGCTCGACGCTGCCGAGCAACTGGCCGCGCCCACGACACAGTTGACGGAGTTGGCCCTCACCAGCCCGACCGGAAGATTCGTCGAGAACCCGGATGGCTCGTTCTCGTGGATGCCGGATTGGCCGACGACCGTGGCGGCTACGGTCATCGGCGGCATGACCGACGCGACGACGCGGGCGCTCGAGATTCCGGGGGTCGGTTCGGTCGATGACGTCGCCAAGAACATCGGTCGAGGATTGGGCGCGTTCGGCGCGGTGGCAGGAACGATTCCCTCGATTGCTCGCGATATCGATGAGGGGAAAAGCCCGACCGAGGCGGTCGTGGTCAACACTGCGAGTACCGCCGCTGGGCTGGCAGCAGCGACGTACGTGACCGGAATACTCGCCGGAGTCGGCGGCACTGCGGGCTCGGTGGTTCCGGGGCCGGGCACGGTGGCCGGTGCTGCCGCAGGAGTCGCGATGGGTGCTCTGGTCGGCGGCACAGTCAGCCACTCGGTATCCACACTCCTCGATTGGACGCTGCAGTGACCGAATCTTCGGACCGACCTGTATGGGTGCGGACATGGCGCAGTGTCGATCTGGGCCGGCTCTCGGCATTCTTCGGCCTGGCTGCTGTAGCAGTGGCAATGCTCCCTGTCGCGACTGTTCTTGCCTACAGGACCAACATGGACGTCCTCGTAGCACTGCTGTGGCTCGGCTTCTTCGTGTTCGCATCGATGGGACTGACTGTGCCGCAGTCCGGTATCGGATCAGCAAGATTGTCTCGGTTCGTGCGACCGGTCGACGTCGCGGGAGTAGGTACCGGATTATCGGTGCCCGAGCGCGGTGGCTTCGCGGTGCGGGCCGGCATACTCGCCCTCGCGCTGCTCCTGGCTATGTCCCACTACGTTTTCCGAGACGACGCACCGGGGTCTCGTCAGGAGCAGGCCCTGTTCCTGACGTCGATAGGTGCTCCGGCATGCCTGGCCTGGCTGGTCCTGGGATTCGTCATCGTCAACCGCACCAGGGTCTCTCTGCACCCCGAGGGCATTGTGCAACAGGTCTACAAACGCCGCGGGTGGGCGGTGACGAACGCTCTCACCGTGGTTCCATGGGACGACGTCGGAGACCTGCGATTGGAAGAGCATCCGAATCCTGCAGTGCCGAACCGAGGCAACATGCCGGTGATCAGGGTTCCGCGGCGGTCGGGCGACTCGGAGGTCGTCATCATGGTGTGCGAAAAGAAGGTCGAGCCGAATGCACTGCTCGCGCTGCTGCTGTGGTGCCGGGACAATTCCTGGGCTCGCGAGCGACTGGGTGACGACGATGCACGCGAATTGCTGCGTCCACCGGGCCTGCTCGATCGAATCCGAGCCGACCGCGCTGCATCGGCCGTAACCGACGAGACCGAAGTTCTGTGACTGTCCAGGAAGAATCGATAACGAGCTTCCTGCATCAGGAGGGTGTCGATTTGGTGCCGGTGCACCGCGACGAATGCGACAGGTTCGGTCTCGAACTACCGACGCTGCCGGACTGGGAGGTCGTGCCGGAGCACCTCTTCCCGCACGCCGCCGCGGTGTTGTGTTCGACGACGAACACTGTCGAGGGATTCGTCCCGAATGCGATGGCTCTTGTGGGGAAGCTGACGCGATCGATGGACCCGATATCGTTGCTCGAGCACGGTTTCGGAGACTCGCGGGCCCTGCCGGGGTGGGTCGAGGTGAGCCGAGACCGGGCACCGCTGCGCGGATTGCCCTCCGTCTCGATCGCCGGCCGATACGACTGGGAGGGTCGGCTTCTGTTCGCCCGGACCCGCTACGTCATCGTCCATCACATCGTCGATCAGTATCTCGTCCAACTGACGATGACTATCCCCGATTGTCTCCGGAATCGATGGGGTTGGCTCGCAGCCGAATTCGTGGATGAGGTGCGGATCGGATACGAGTGAGCTATGCCGGAATCTGCTGGACCACTGCGGCGACGGCCTCCGCTTGATCTGCGATGCGAGGGCCCCAACGGCTCGACAGGTCCTCGTCCATCGGAAATATCCTGTCGTCCCGGACGGCGGTCATCGATCCCCACCCCGGCCTTGCCGAAACGGATTCGGATGTGACACCGCAGCATTGAGCGTCGGCGAGAAAGACCACGTCGGGGTCCGCGGTGATCACTGTCTCGGCGGACAGCTGCGGGTAGTCGCCCGCGTCGGACCCGTCGGCGATGCTCTGTAGACCGAACAAGCCGTAGATCTGGCCGACGAAACTCTGGCTGGTCACGGTGTACAGCGTGTCGTCGAGCTCATGGAAGTACGTCAGCGGTTCCGGACGAGTGGGGACGCTCGCGACGGCGTCGTCTATTCGGTTACGCATCTGCGTGACCAGGGCATCACCTTCGGCGTCGTGCCCGGTTGCGTCTGCGACGAGTTCGATCTGCGAGTACGCGTCGTCGATGCTCGTCGCGGCCGGAAGCAGCAGCGTCGGGACGCCCGCCTCGGCGAGAGTGGACGTCACGATGCCCAAATCGGTCGAGGTGATCACCAGATCGGGGTCGTACGCCACGATCGCCTCGAGGCTCGGCGTGAATGCCGACAAGCCTGTCATCGGTGCGTCTGCGGGATAGTCCGACTGATCGTCGACGGCCGCCACCTGCTCACCCGCCCCGACGGCGAACAAGGTTTCCGTCGCCGTCGGGCTGAGAGACACGATCGTCTCGGGTACGGCGTCGATGGTGACGGTACCGCCGTCGGAACCTGACGCGATCGACTTCGGAAACTCCCCGCTCGACGCAGTGGCCGAGGTGGTGGCGGGCGGAGTGTCGGTCGTCGCGCTGCCGCATCCGGCTGCGACAAGCGCGACGACCGCGAACCCTGCTGAATAAAATCCTGCCGATCGACGCTGCACTGCCACTCCTGTGTCCGATGACCCTGGAGGCTCGACACTATCGGGTCGAGGTCAGCGCCCCAGGCTGCGCGCCAGGTATCGGCCGGTGTGGGTGTCCGAGGTGAGCAGTCCGTCCACCGTTCCGGTGAACGTGATCAGGCCGCCGTTGTGCCCGCCGTCGGGGCCGAGGTCGATGACCCAATCGGCAGCGGCGACGACGTCCAGGTTGTGTTCGATGACGATCACCGACCTTCCCTCGTCGACCATCCCGGACAGCAACGCGATCAGGTTCGACACGTCCGACGGGTGCAGGCCGGTCGTCGGCTCGTCCAGTACCAACACTGGTGACGATCCGATCAGTTCGGTGGCGAGCTTGAGCCGTTGACGTTCGCCACCCGACAGCGAAGACAGATTCTGGCCCAGGGATAAATAGCCGAGGCCGACGTCCCGGCACCGCCGCAGAATGTCGCGGATCTTCTTGACGTCGAAAAAGTCCTGCGCGTCCTCGACGGACATCTCGAAGATGTCGGCGATGCTGATGCCGTCGACGGTGTGCCGGATCGCGCCCGACCGGAATCGCCGGCCCTGGCACGTCTCGCACGTGCTGGTCACCGGGTCGGTGAAACCGAGGTCGGTGAAACCGAGGTCGGTGAAAATGACCCCACTGCCCTGGCAGTCGGGGCACGCGCCGTCGGAGTTGGGTGAGAACAGTGATGGCGGTTGGCCGGTTTTCTTGGCGAAGTAGGCGCGGATCGGATCGAGTAGTCCGGTGTACGTCGCGGGGGAGGAGCGGCGCGATCCGCGGATGGGGGCCTGGTCGATGATGACGGCGCCCGGTGCGGCCTCGCGGAGGTGTCCATGGATGAGCGAAGACTTGCCGGAACCGGCGACCCCGGTGACGGCCGTCAACACCCCGAGTGGGACGTCGACGCTGACGTCGCGCAGATTGTGGGTGCGCGCTCCGGTGATGCTGAGCCAACCGGAAGGGGTACGGGGAGTCCGCAATTCGATGTCCCCGCGCCGGAGTGCGGCACCGGTCCTGGTGTCGGCGTGGCGGAGTTCTTCGAATGTTCCCTCGAACACGACTGTGCCGCCGGACTTTCCGGCACCGGGACCGATCTCGACGATGCGGTCGGCGATGGCCATCACCTCGGGGTCGTGCTCGACGACGAGGACGGTGTTGCCCTTGTCGCGCAGGGCGAGCAACATGTCGTCGAGGCGGTGCACATCGCGAGGATGCAGCCCGGTCGTGGGCTCGTCGAACACGTAGAGCATGTCGTTGAGCGTGGCTCCCAGGTGCCGGACCATCTTGATGCGCTGAGATTCGCCACCCGAGAGTGACGACGTGGCGCGGTCGAGACTGAGGTAGCCAAGGCCGAGATCGACGAGTCTCTTAAGCTGCGTGACGATTTCGGTGGTGACGGAACCCAGGCCCTTGATCTGCCATCCGTCGATACGGTCGGCTAGTTCGGACACCTGCATCGCGAACGCGTCGGGCAGGGAGAGTCCCTCGAGGGTGGCACCGCGGATGGTCTCGTTGTAGCGGGAACCGCCGCAGGCCTCGCAGGTGCCGCGGGTGACGATGCGCTCGAATGCGAGCTTGGCTTTGCCTTTGAGTGCGTCGGCGTCCTTCGCCAGGTAGCTGCGCCGGAACCGGGACACGATCCCCTCGTAGCTCTTCATCACGGCATCGGGGTTCATCACCTCGACCTGGCCGGGCTTGGCGTCGAAAAAGATGTGGCGCTCGCGGGCAGAGTACTGCTCGATCGGCACGTCCAGGTCGAACAGGCCCGAGTCGGCGAACACTCGGTACGGCCACTTACCCACCTCGAAGTCCGGATGCTTGAACGGCCCTTCTCGCAAGGATTTCGACTCGTCCACCAGTTCGCCGAGGTCGACGACCTTCGCCTCGCCGAGTCCTTCGCATTCGGGACACATTCCGGCGGGGTCGTTGAACGAGAAGGCGTTGGCGTACCCGATGTTCGGCGTGACGCCTCGTGACCAGAGCATGCGCAGCCAGTCTCCGATGTCGGTGATGGTGCCGACCGTCGACCTCGGACCACCGAAGAGTCGCTTCTGGTCGACGATGACGACGGCCGAGAGGTTGGCGATCAGGTCCGCGTCCGGTCGTCCGTAGGACGGAAGGAACGTCTGCGCGAACGCAGTGAAGGTGGAGTTGATCTGCCGCTGGGCTTCGGCCGCGATGGTGTCGAAGACCAATGACGATTTGCCGGACCCCGAGACACCGGCGAACACGACCAGCGAGCGTTTCGGTAGATCGAGGTCGACGTTGCGCAGGTTGTTCTCGCGCGCTCCGCGCACGACGATCGTGGACAGTGCATCTTCCGAGGAGAGGTCTTGATGTAGTAGCTGAGGCTCGGTCATAGCGTGGTCGATTGCCTTTCGCCGCACCCCGAAGGGCATGCACTCACGCCGGTTCGTGCAGTGCCGCCGCAGCGTACCGTACGGTGTACGGAAGCGCTACCGGGCGCGGGTCGACCAATGCATAAAGCCTGGCCGCGACAGTGAGATTCTTCGTGACGAAAGGTTCTGATGTCGACGAGAAGATATGTGCTTGCGGCGTGCATTGCCGTGTGGCCGGTGCTGGCGGGATGCAGCACGCCGAGCGCAGACGTCGGCACCGAAGTCAAGTCGGTACCCGGGAACGGCTTCACGCGCTCGACCGATTTACCGAGGATCGTCATTCCCGATACCCCCACGGTCGAGGGGCCGGCACCTGCAGCGCAGGCCTACATGCCTCCGGTGGTGTGTATGAATCTGCAGCCTGCGCAGAATGCACTACAGGCAGCCGGGGTCTCCTACTCTCGCAGCGCTGACGCGTCGGGGCAGGGTCGTATGCAGGTCGGCGACTCGAATTGGATTGTCGTCGAACAGCATCCGGCTCCCGGTGGCTTGGTCGGCGAGGGTGACGCCGTGCTGTCGGTGGTCAAGATCGGGGAACCGAACAGCTGCTGACGGGTCTTCAGCTCGGTAGTCGGTGCCGAGCTTCGGACTCTGCTTCACTGCCGGGCGTGCTGTACGCCAGGTGTCCGCCGATGAGACCACCGAGGCCGACGGCTCCGAGTCCGGCCGCCGCCAAAGCCTTGGCGAGTCCGTCGGTCTGCTTCCGACGTCGCAGATAAGAGCCCAGGAAGAGAAACACCCCGGTCGCGTTCGAGGCCGCGTGGACGATGCCGACCCGGCGCTGGACCGTGTTCATCGTCGACCAATCCGCCCAGCCGGTCGCGATTGCCGGCGGCGCAGATGCCAGACCCAGCCCGACGACGAGTTTGGCCGCCCTGGACTGGTGCGGGACGAGATCCAGCGCGACGACGCTGGTCCAGCTGCCGATGGTCACAGTGACCAGAGCAGGGTGAATGGGATGCCCGATCCAACGACCGTGCAGCGCCGACCCGGCCACGCTGTTTGCTACTGCAGGTGCCAGCACGCGGTGTATCGCGTCGCTCGGTCCGTCGAGAAACGAGGCTGTCTCGAGGCTGTCGAGTGCTTGTTTGATTGTCATGAAGTACCGGATGCCCAGTGATCGGCGCGCGAACCATCGGCGCGCACGTCGAGTGGAGAAGCTTGGTTGCGCGAAAACGTCGGACTTGCACGATCGGCACCTGATTCGGCACTGTCGAGGAGTTGTCGCGCAGCCAGAGCGGGAAGCTCTTGGAGCGAGAATTCCGCGTCTGTGGTGCTCGCAACCCAAATTCTCCGCCCGAAATGGCCGCGACCTCATCTCGCGCCTCAACCTGACCCGGACCGAACCTCGCCTGAAGTGGCCCGGACTGGATTTGTCGCGGGGCGTATCTGGCGTGACTTTCGCGCCTGGGGTAGCTGGGGCTAGGTTGCGTGCCCGAGGTGCCCAGGACCGGTTTGCGCGTCTTGTGCTTTGTGCTGACCGGACCGCTGAACTGAGCCGGTCGACTCGCATACCGGCAACCCCGACCAAGACCGACGTGGCTATCCACGAGCTGTATCTCGTCGGTGCTGATTCGAACATGTCGCTCCCGGGTCGGGGCGTCCGTCGTCGTCAGGCTGCCCGCCGTTTTCGTCGGTGGTAGCTGGGCAGTGGTTGTCTTCTGGGGTCGACGGATTCGGGTGGGGTGACGTACGGGTGGCCGTCGTCGCCCATGAACATCTCCCAGTCGCCGTGGTGGACGAGGCGGTGGCATTCTCCGCAGACCAGCGCGAGGTTGTTCAGGTCGGTTCTGCCTCCGTGTTCCCAGAATCTGATGTGGTGGGCTTGGCACCATTGTGCGGGGCGGCCGCACATGACGCAGCAGCGGTCGCGGATGTTCAGAGCGATGCGCTGGTCGTCGCTGGCGAGTCTGGTGGTCCGCCCGAGGGCGAGTGGAACGCCGTGGTGGTCGACGATGACGGGGGTCAGGTCGGCGTTGCAGGTGAGTAACTCGGCGAGGTGCCGACTCATCGGGCCGGTCCAGTCGAGGTGGAACGGCCAGTCGGCGTCGCCCGGCTGAGGGACAGCCTTCTCCCGGGCACGATCACCCTCGGACCCGCCACCGGCACCGGCACCGCCGTAAGCATCTCGGCTGCCCGGCTCGGAGGCAGACTGCTCCCGGGCACGATCACCACCGGCCTCGACCCGGCCGTGAGCAACTCGGCCGTCCGGCTCGGTGGCAGACCTCTGTCCGGCTGCGTCGCCTCCGGCACCGGCCCCGGCGTGACCATCTCGGCTGCCCGGCTCGGGGACAAACCTCTGCCTGGCAGCATCACCACCGGAACCGACCCGAACATCGGTATCGCCTGAGGCAGCGCCTACCGGACGTCGGACAGGGCTGACGCTGCCGTCACCGCCGTCCGTAGGATCCGCGGCGATCCCAGCCGTTCCCGCCGAATCCGGTGTCGTGCTCCCGGTTTGCTTCTCACTGTCGTCGGCGAGCAAGTCCCGTAGTGGGACGATCAGGTGCACCGATGCTCGCGACCCGCCCGCAGTCCCACGGCTACCACCGCTCAGGTGCCTGTCGAGGATCTGATCGAGTGCATCGGCCCGGCGCTTCGAGGGGCCACGCGGATCACGCTCCCCACCGGGACCGGGCCGGGGCGCGGTCAATGCAGACAAGGCGGTGAGCAGTTTCTCCGCCAGCAATCGGTCGACGTTGCCGCCGAGCTGGAATCGGCCGCTGGCAAGCGGATGGAGGTCGAACCGATTCAGGTCCGGGTTCTCCGACACCGGTCGCGGTGCCGGACTCGGCGGAACAGGCTCGGGCGCAGGTGGTTCCGGATCCAGCAGTGTGCCCTCGGCGGTACTTGAACCATCGCCTCGTCCCGACTGATCCCGCCGTTCTTGATCGCGTCTTTCCTGTTCCTGCCGTTCCCGGTCGCGGCGTTCCTTCTCCGCCTGCTCGTGCCGGGCGCGAGCGTCCTCGGCTGCCGAATGCGCCAGCGCCTGCGCGCGTGAGGTGACCGCACCTGCGGTGCTCCGAAGAGCTGTCTCGAGCAGTTCGGCGACGATTGCGTCGCGTCGTTGCTCGTCGAGGGTGGGGTCGGCCACCAGCACGACGTCGTATCCCTCGGCGACCGCTGCGGCGTGCGCGGCGTGGATCCGACCCTCGGCGAGGGCGTCGAGCACGGTGTGGTGATCGCCCAGCCAGTACCCCAGCGCATTCTGGCGGGCCGCTGATCCGTCGGTGATGCGCACCGATCGGGCGAACCAACGCGTGACGGACGAGTGCCCGAGCTTCATCGCCACACCGCGTCGATCGATTTCGGCGAGCAGCGTCAATCGCGTTGCTGCCAAGGCATTCTCGCGGGAGGTCACGTCAGCGAGCTCGGTGACCAATTCCTGGTCGCCGAGCCCGAACACATCCCCCCATGTCTTCACAGAACGAAAGCTATACCCACCCTCCGACAGGTTTCTGTCAGCGCTTCCAGCGGATCCGGATCGGCCCCTTCGCGGTCGAGGGGTCGACGACCGAGCCCTTCTGGGTGATTTCGACTTCGCCCGCGTCGACCATGCGGCGCGCGGCGCGGCGGACCGGCTCCATCAAGTCGCGCCAGGCGTCGTCGGACAGGGCTCGAGCTACGTCCGACGGGCAGATCGTGGCGTCACGGGAGCGGGCGTCGAGCAACGATCGGATCTTGTCTTCGAGTTCCTTGTCGCTTGTGCTCACTTTGTGCCGTCGGCAGGTGTCGCTGCAGTACTTGATGTCATCCCAGTTCTTCTCCCACTTCTTGCGCCACTCGATCCGCCGACCGCACGACGCACAAATCTTGTCGGCGGGGTGCGCGGTGGAGGTACGACGGGAATGGGCCACAGATCGACAGTAACCTCGTTCCCTGGGGCTTCGCCGCCCCCGGAGCGAAACTGTCGTCGCTCCACAGCTATTCGACCGGGCTTGGTTGCCAGTGATCCCCGGCTGACGACTCCGGCAGCTCGCGTGACGGTGTTCGATGACGAGCTGGCCGAGGACATGTTCGAGACCGACACGGCCGCACCCGGTTGCGGGTCTTAGGCCAACCACATTGCAACTCACATCCGGGGTTCTAATACGACCTGCGCGACAGCGGGCTCCGTCACCGCGGTCATGTGGTCAAGCCGGTACTCGAGACCTCGGATGTCCCGGAGACGATGCCCGACCCGGACGACACCGAGGGATGCCTGTCCGTGCCGGGCGAACGGTTCCCGAGCGGGCGTGCCCACTGGGCTCGCGTCACGGGTGTCGATGTCGAGGACAACTCGGTGACGGCGGAAGGTACGGGCTATCCGGCGCGGTGCCTGCAGCACGAGTCCGGCCATCTTTCCAGGCAGAGGGGGTGGGTCGAGCCGGGCAACAGTTCGGTTGCCCGGGGCCGACTCACATTCGCGCGGATGTCAGAACGGGTTGTAGACGTAGAGCACTCTGTAGTCCCATTCCGACGACCCGGCTGGGATACGGATAGCGCTGAGGGATTGGCCGTTCTGGGTACACCAACTCTGGCCGTGGAACGACGAGCAGTCGATCTGCTCACTGGTACCGAACGGGCTGATGATCAACGACTTGTTGCTCGCGCTGCCGTAAGCCGCCGGGTCGAATGCGCTGACGAAGCTCGCGGTGGAGTCTTTGGGGCCGAACGGATTGTCGTCGGGTGCAGCGGATGCCGTCGGTGCAGCAAGCACCGTCACGCCGATTGTCAGTCCAGCGCCGGCGAGAATTCTCTTCAGCATGGTGGCTCCGTTCGTTTCGAGCACGAATACTCAGTGCTCGGAGATCGGCCGCAACGGGCCGCGCGTTACGGCCACGCTCGGCGTCGTACCCGGCACACTGGGTTGATGACTCGCATGGAAGCACCCGTCGTCGCTCAACTGCTCGGCCGTCGTCTCGCAGTGTGGGGCGGGGTGAGTGTGCTGGCCGGAACGCTGTTGGCAGTACGCGGGTCGTCGCCTGCCCGTCGTGCGTTCGGACAGCAGACGGCAGGGTGGGGCGCGATCGACGTGGCGATCGCAGGTGCGGGGGCGCTCAACTCATCGGTCCCGACGTCCAAGAGCCTGAGCAAGCTGCTGTGGATCAATGCCGGTCTCGATGTTCTCTATATCGCGGCCGGTGCGCACGTCGCTGTCCGGAAGCCCCGGTTCGGTCGTCGAATCACCGCTGAGCAGGCGATCGGCCACGGCACTGCCGTCGTCGTGCAGGGCGCTGCGCTTCTTGTCTTGGACACGGCGCACGCGCGCATGATCGCCGACTAATCACACGAGTGTCATTCTCGCAGTAGGCGATTTGTCAAGCACCGACACGGCCCATTTGTTGCGCGATGAGTATATTTGCGTAACACTCGTCCCATTAGTCACATCAGTATCGTGTGTCACACGGGAAACGGTGGGTTCGTCCATGCGTGTACGTAGTCGGCAGATAGCTGTCGGGGCTGTTCTGGCACTGGCAGTGAGCGGGCTCAGCGCGCTGACCGCGCCCACGGTGTCGGCCGAACCGTGTGGCGGCCTCGGTGGACCGGGCTCGTCGCCGCTGTTCGGGTCCTCGGGCAGCGCCGGGATGTCGGGCAAGAACCCCCAGGGACCGCAGGGGCCTCTGCCCCGGATCACCGGCAACACCCAGAGCATCGCCTGGGTCACCGGCCCGCAGAGCGTGAACAACACGTATCAGAACTTGGCGATGTCGGGCACCGACCTCGGGATCACGTGGGACAACGGTGCCGGCCAGATCTTGATGGCGTTCGGGGACACGTTCGGAGACTGCTCATCCGGAAATGCCCAGTGGCGCAGCAATGCGCTCTTCCGCTCCGACAAGGCGTCGACCGACTTGGCGCAAGGCATCAAGATCGGACCGGCCGACCCTGCGGACAACACCTCCGGTGCCGTCGTCCGGGCCGGCAGTCCGAACTACGCCGCCGAGATCATCTCGAGCGCAAAGCTACCGAGCGTCGAGGACACGACGATCCCGACGGCGGCCATCGCGATCGGCAACACCCAGTACATCAACTACATGTCGGTGCAGAGTTGGGGCCCTCCCGGGCGCTGGGTCACGAACTACTCTGCGACGGCGAAATCCACTGACAACGGCCAGAATTGGTCGACGGACCCCAAGACAATCCGTGTCAACAAGGGCGTCACTATTCCGGGCTTCACCAACGTCCACGAGAGTCAGGGCAAGTTCCAGCAGAGTGCCTACGTGCTGGGTCGCGACGGCGAGTACCTGTACCAGTTCGGCACTCCCAACGGACGATTCGGCGACGCCTTCGTCTCGCGAGTGGCACCGAACGACATCGAGAATCTCGACGCGTACGAGTACTCGACGCAGGATCCGGATCCGACGAAGCAGTGGTCGAAGAACATCGGCGATACCGTTGCCATCGTCAAGGGCCCGGTCAGTGAGATGTCGGTCGCATGGAACGACTATCTGGGTCGCTACGTGATGATGTACGGGGACGAGAACTCTCGGACATTGGTCGCGCGCACTGCCGACAATCCCGAGGGCCCGTGGAGTGCGCCGAGGACGATTCTCGACGCCGGTCAGACAGCAGGCGGCATCTATGCGCCGTTTATCCATCCTATGTCGAGTGGAAAAGACCTGTACTTCACTGCTTCCCGGTGGTCGGACTACAACGTGTTGCTTCTGAAGACGAACCTCGATGCGCTGAAGTGATCTTCACCGATCGTTCGATGGCCGCCTGCAGGTAGGCGTCGACGTTGAGATCGCCTGACGCGGAGAGTAATCCGCGCCGGATCGTCGAGAGGTACCTGCTCGACGGTTCGCCGGGCTCCCGCACGATCGAACTGGTCAGCGTGAACGCGAGCCGTCCGTCGATGTCCGAAAGTCGCAGCAGTGAATCGTATTTACCGCGGAAGCTCTCGCCCTGACGATCCAGTGGCAACCGAGCCCACTGTCCGACGGCGAGAGTGTCCACCGCTTCGATATCGACTGAGGCAACGACGTTCTCGACCGCGGCAAGATGGGAAAATTGATCTCGGTCGATCAGGTATCCGTGCGCCACAGAGCTACTCGTGGAATTTACAGCCGTCGATACGAAGGCAGACGATCCCGTCCAGCGCTTGGATATGCCTGCGAAATACAGAGCGTGGTCGATCCACAACCACTTTTCTGCAGCAGGTAGCGCAGTTGACGGCGGCGCAGGATGCGCGCCGAATTCGGAGGAGTCGTCGGACCCCGTCAGGTAGTTGAAGAATCTCTCGCGCAACAGGTTCGAGCCGTACGAGACGTACCAGAGCTGATCGCTCACTCGGTCTCGAACAGCTGTCGGTATGCCTCGGCGAGCAGGTCGGCCGCGAGGTCGTTGTTGTGTGTCGCTGCGCCCGTCGAGTTTCCGGATCGCATCAGCCGGGCGTTGAGGCCGTAAGCGAGGTCGTCGAAGGTGTCGTCGTCGATACCGAGTTCTACGTCCACGTCTTCCTCGAGTAGCGCCCCCAGGTCGATCGACCATGACCACACGCGCTCGTCCCGGTACGGTCCACGTCCGGCGCTGACGGTCTCGTTGGAGATCTCGAGCTGCTCGTCGCTCCGGTCGCGGGGAACGTTGGTGTTGATCCGGAGATCCAGTTCGATCGTGTCGTCGTCGTGCACGATCTCGTCGACGCGCAGGGTTTCGAAACCTCCGCAGGTCAGAGTCAGCAAGCGTCGAGGCCCGTCCTCGCCGGGCTCATCGGACAGGGCGACGACCTGCCACAGGTATTTCGCGGTGTTCGCTGGGTCCGGTATCGAGGAGTTGATGTAGTCGGCGACGATGCTGCGGATGGCGGGGTAGGCGATGTGGTCGGACAGTTCCCAGAACTGTTTGCGCGCCTTGCCCACTGCTGCGTCGAGCAACGTCGCGCGCTTGGCTCGTTCCTTCGGCAGTGCGGATTTTGCGCTCGGTGCGTCGGCGAAAACGGCCGGTTCCGTGGGCCGTTCGCGCAATCGGGTCAGTTGCGAGAGCAGTGCGGTCAGACGTTCGAGCTCGTCGGAAGTTCCCGGAGTGAATTCGAGCGTCTCGATGTCTGCCCAGGTATCGCCGTCTGCGATCAACTGGGCTGCTACGGAGTCGGAGTATCCGGCGTATGCCTCGTTGTTCGTGAAGTGCAGAACGTAGAGGCCGGATCGGTGGCCCTTGGCTGCGAAGACAGTTGCGATGGATCCGGCGTCGGAGACATCGAACCGTTCGAGGGTGAATCCGTCAGGCGTGGATGCTGTCGTCATGGTCGTGAATCTACCGATGCGCACGGCGTGCAGCTATTTCGAATCGGCGGTGGCCGCGGCGCCGTCCGTACCGGGCGAGAGACACGCGGCGTATGCGCTCGGGAGCGCTTCGACCGGTAGGACTGCGCGTAGCGCACTTCAGCGGTGTGCAGTCGCGATGAACTGACGGGTTGCTGCGTCGACGATGTCCGAGGGCGTGATATCGATTTCGTCGTTCAACCATGCGATGACCAGTTCGGCGAGTCCGCCGATGAACAGTAGGCCGTTCATCTCGGATTGTGGCTGCGGCCAGGCCTGTTCGCCGAACAGCTCACGTGACTGCTCGGCTACCAAGTGAGCGAAGGCGCGCAAGGACTTTCGCCGGTATGCACGGAGTGAGTCGACGGCCAAGGACTCGATCATCGCGACTCGGCCTTTGCGTCGGTCGTCGGTGAGGACGCCGACGAACGCGGCGATGGCGTTGCGCACCTGCTCCTCGACGGTCGGGGCGGGGGAGTGCAGTGCGTCCAGAGCGGCGGCCCGGATCTCGTCGGATACCGACTCCACCACTTTCTCGAGCAGGTCCTCTTTGCTGGAGAAGTTTTGGTAGAAGTAGCGTTCGGTCAGTTTCGCCTCGGCACAGATGGCGGTCATGGTGGTGCTGTGACCACCGGCCGTCGAGAACACTTCGAGTCCGGCTTCGAGCAGACGCGCTCGGCGTTCGGCCGTTCGGTCGTCGGCGCTCATACCGTTGTAGCGACGCGTCGTGGGAGGCATGAACAGATCTTGACAGACAGCGCGGGTGTGACGCAGACTACATTTATCTGACATGACGTCATGTCAGATTAACGGAGGTCGACAATGGCACGTGCTTTAGCAGCTCCACCTGCTGATTCAACACTGCAGCCGGTATACGGCGACGGCGGCATTCCCGTCGTGGGGCACACTCTCGAGTACATTCGAGACCCTCTGAAACTGCTCGGCAGTCGGTGGGAGAAATACGGCGACGTGTCGTGGTTGACGATGGCAGGACAGAAGTGGATCACCGTTCTCGGTCCGGACGCGTGCCAGCAGGTGCTGCAGAACGCCGACAAAGCGTTCGCGAACGGTGACGGCTGGTCGCTGTTGATCGGCCCGTTCTTCCACGGTGGTCTGATGCTGCTCGACTCCGAGGAGCATCTCCGGCATCGCCGAATCATGCAGCAGGCGTTCACTCGTGATCGGCTCACCAAGTCCGTCGATGCGTTGAACCCCGTCACGGCAACGGGATTGGACGCCTGGCAGGGCGGACGCGACGTCCAGGTCTACCCGGCGCTCAAGGCCTTGACCCTGGAGGTGGCGACGAGCATCTTCATGGGCGGTGCCGAGGGCAGCACCGAGGCCGAGATCGCCGAGCTCAATTCCAGTTTTGTGGCGTGCGTTCAGGCCGCGACATCGATTGTGCGCTATCGCGTTCCGGGTACTCGATGGAAGCGCGGGCTGGACGGCAGGGCTGTGCTCGACGACTTCTTCCGGCGCTACCTACCGGCCCGGCGTGCCACCGAGACCGACGACTTATTCTCGGTCCTCTGTCACATCGAGGGTGACAACGGCGAACGCTTCTCGGACGACGAAGTGATCGACCACATGATCTTTCTGCTCATGGCTGCGCACGACACGTCGACGATCACGCTGTCGACGATGATGCAGTACCTCGGACAGCATCCGGAGTGGCAGGACAAGTGCCGCAACGAGTCCGAGGCCCTCGGTACCGATGCACCGACTCTCGCGCAACTCGACGAACTCCCCAGCGTCGATCTGGTGATGAAGGAATGTCTGCGGTTGGTCTCGCCCACGCCGGTGGTTGCCCGCCGCGCGGTCAAGGACACCGAGGTGCAGGGAAAGTTCGTCCCCGCGGGGACGTATGCGTCGGTCGCGCCGCATTTCACGCACCACATGGAGCAGTACTGGCCCAACCCCGAGAAATTCGACCCCGGCCGGTTCGCCGCCGACCGCCGTGAAGACAAGGTGCATCGCTACGCATGGGAGCCGTTCGGCGGTGGCGTGCACAAGTGCATCGGTATGTTCTTCGCCGGAGCGGAGATCAAGACGATCATGCATCACCTACTGCTGCGGTTCGACTGGTCGGTCGATCCCGATTACGTTGCACCGCTGAACTTCACGTCGCTGCCCTTCCCGGAGGACGGGCAGCCCGTGCAGCTGCGAAAGCGGTAGAGCTACCCGGCGCGGTCGGTGAGCCAACCGATGATGTCGGCGGTGACCTCGTCGCGGTTGGTCTCGTTGAGGATCTCGTGGCGTGCACCGGGGTAGAGGGTGACCGTCACATCACTCATGCCGGCTTCACGGTAGCGAGAGGCGAGTGTTTCGATCAGTTGCCCTCCGCCCGCGAGAGGATCGTCGGTGCCCGAGGTGATGAGCAGTGGCAGGTCGGAGCGGATCTGCTCGAGGTTGTGCGGGTCGGCGAGCTTCTCGGCCTCACCGAACAGTGCGGGCACCGTCGACTCGGGGAGGTCGAAGCCGCACAGCGGGTCGGCGACGTAAGCATCCACTTCGGCCTCGTCGCGGGAGAGCCACTCGTACCCGGTGCGATGCTCGAAGGCGGCGTTGAACACGCTGAGGTCACCAGCGGGGGCGTCGGCCATTCCGGCGGCGAGGATGTTGAGCGTCGTCGATCCCGACAGCACCACGCCCTCGTAGAGGTCCGATCGCTCGATCAGAACATGCTGCGCAGCAAAGGAACCCATCGAGTGCGCGAACAGAAACAGTGGTAGGTCCGCATACTCGGTCAGCAACGATTCGCCGAGCTGCTCGATGTCGGCCCACAACCCGGCGAATGCAGCGGCACCGAAATCGCCGGGAGTGTCGACGATGGACTCACCGTGCCCGCGGTGATCCGACGCGACGACGTGGAAGCCGGCATCGTTGAGCGCTGCGGCGAATCGGGCGTAGCGGCTGCCGTGCTCGGCCAGTCCGTGCGCGATCTGTACGACGCCGCGAGCCGGATCGGCGGCCGTCGCCCAGGTGTAGGTGCTGATCTCGATGTCGTCCTGCTTGGACACGAACGACGAAGCATTGGCCACGGTGACTCCTTGAAACGGCGATGGGAACGTAGCTCGAACCTATCGGCTTGTGTTGAGTCGGATTCGAGGAACTGAGAATTCGATGTGGTCTGCCGGGCTGGTCGATGGATCCTGGTTGAATCGGCATGCGTGAACATTGTCGGGCTTCATCAGTAGCATCTGCGTCATGACAGCGGCACACGCGGTGAAGATCTCGTTCGGCGGCATCAGTTTGTACGTAGGCGACGAGGTGGGTGTCATCGCGGCAGAGGTAGTGGCAGTTGGCGTTGCCGTACGGATCGAATCGGACGCGCTCAACGGGATGACCGCAGCTCTTGCGTCAGCTGGAGTGACGACCGGCGGTCTAGATGCACTGGTCGTATTCACTGAGAACCACCACGCCGAAACTCATGAAAGTGACCGCCCCTGTCGCGTCGAAGTCGAGAATTTGGGGGAGAAGGGTGGGCCGCTCTCATCGGCTATAGATTCATGGTCGCTCTTCACTGCAGCGGGAGTTTTGGCTGAAGCAGCATCGGTGGCATGGTTGCAGTTGTTGTCCGACACCGAAGCTCTGGGACGCCCCTTCTCGCGGGGAGAGGCGGCACGTTTGAAGCCTGTCCTTATGTCAGGAAATCCATCTTTGTTCGATCTTCTCGTCGAAAGAAGGCGGACACTCAAGGCGATTCTTGAAGGTTCGATGAAATCGCCGACCACTGAACCAGCGGACTCCGCACAGGACTCAGCCCTCAACAGCTATATGACAGATCTTCGGCGTTCAGTCGAGTTCGGAGCAGTCGGACTCACAGAAGTTCCGGATAACGATTTCGACTCTGAGCTGAAGGCTGAGCTGTCATCGGGGGACTGGATTCGCGATGTCAGGGCGTTACTGGCATTGGAGGAGGTCCAGGCAATCGGAATGGTTTTGAAATCAGAAGCCTTTGTTTCGGGTGAACCAGTAGAGCGATCTGTGGAGAAAATTTCGGCATTCTTCGAAGCGTTGTCGACTCAACTTGCGGAGCACGAGAAGCACGCGAAACTGATCGAGGGAGTGCTGGACCGTATCCCTCATATTCCCGACCGCCGTCGCATACAGCGTATCTCTCGTCGCCGCGCCCAGGGCACCAGCCTTGAAGTAGCGGCTGCTTTGGGGCCGTACGTTCTCGCCCTTCGAGGGGCAGAAGTGGCGCAGAGCATCGACCGCCAGAACTGGCAACAGGTCAGCAAGTCGCTCGCATCGGTAGGTGATAGTGATTTCGCGGGCCGGAAGACCATTGACGAGGTGGCGGAAGAACTGGGCGAGATGTTCGAGGCGTACTTGCCAGTTGCGAAGCAATTCGTTGAAGACCTTCGGAGCACCAACCCGAATCATTCAGCGGAAGATCTTGTGACACGAGCGAAAAAATCCTCGACGTTGCATCTCAAAATGGTGCTCGCCGAGGGCGATGAAGAGTCGGCCGTAGAAACAATTGCAACCTTTGCCATGGTGATCGCAGTCTTACGCGAGATCGAACTCAGTTCTAACGTCGATTTCAAAATCCTCGGCCGGAAGATTGCAGAGAGGCTCGACAGGACTGTGCGCGTGAGCGCTAAGGCCGGAGAGTTCGCCCCCGCGATTTCCTCGGCGCTTCAAACGCTGATTTACCAGATTCGACCGTTCATTGTCGAGGCTGCTTTCAGCGCCATGAGTAACGTCAAGCCCTCGAAACAGGGCCCGGCAAGGCAGTTTTACAAACAGGCGCGATCGAAGACGTGGCGGGCCCGTTACAACAAGGGCTTGGACTCGGCCGCAGCAAACGGTGCCACTCGGCTGTTCCTGCAAGCTTTCGGATCAGGCGCGGCCAGAACATTGGTGAGGAGTATCGACAGATCGCTCAAGGTTCGTCGTAATTGAGGCCATCTTCAACATAGGCAGGTAATGCTCGACGACGGGGAACGGCTCGTAGAAGTGATGCAGCAGCGCTTTCCACTCCTGGTACTCGGCGGAGCCACGAAAGCCCTCAGTGTGGTCTTCGAGGCGTTCCCACGCCACCAGCAGTAGATAGACATCCGGATGCTCGATGCCCTTGGACAGCGTCAGATTCACGAAACCCGGCATCGAAGAGATGATCGACGTCGCGTCGGCGAACGCGGCTTCGAATTCATCGGTTCGACCGGGGACCACGTGCAACAAAGCATGTTCGATGATCATCGAGACAGTATGGCCGCGGCACGCGAAAGCTCCCCGGACATCGTGTCCGGGGAGCCATGCCAGCAGAACCTACTTCGCGGAGACGCGCACGAGTTTCTTGTTCACGAACTCGTCCATGCCCCACGGGCCCAGCTCGCGGCCGACGCCGGAGCGCTTGACTCCGCCGAACGGCAGACCGGGCAGCGTGGTGCCGTGCTCGTTGACGAAGGCCATACCGACCTCGAGCTGCTCGGCCACATCGCGGGCCTTGTCCAGGTCAGCGCTCCACACCGAGCCACTGAGGCCGTAGGGGGAGGAGTTCGCCAATTCGATTGCCTGCTGCGCGCTTTCGACCTTGTAGATCACTCCGGCCGGTCCGAACAGCTCTTCGCCGTACGCGCGCATGTCGGGGGTGACGTCGGTGAGCAGCGTCGGCTGCACGTATGCGCCCGGTCCGTCGATCTTCTTGCCGCCGGTCAGTAGCGTTGCGCCCTTCGCGACGGCGTCGTCGATCTGCTCGATCAAGGTGTCGGCGGCAGTCTGCGACGACAGCGGGCCGAGGGTGGTGTTCGCGTCCAACGGGTCACCGGTCTGCACTGCCTCGAACGACGCGACCAGCTTGGGGACGAACTCGTCGTAGACGCCCTCGGCGACCAGGATGCGCTTGGCGGCGTTGCAGGCCTGCCCGGCGTTGGAGAGCCTTGCCCGGGTTGCGGACTCCACGGTGGCGTCCATGTCGTCGGAGTCGAGCAGAATGAACACGTCCGATCCGCCGAGCTCGAGAACGACCTTCTTGAGGTTGCGTCCGGCGGTCTCGGCGACGGAGGTTCCGGCCCGCTCGCTACCGGTGAGCGAGACGCCCTGAACGCGTGGGTCGGCGATCATGTCGGCGATCTGCTCATTGGTCGCGAATATGTTGATGTATGCGTCCCGGGGGAGTCCGGCCTGCTGGAAGATCTCCTCCATCAGCAGCGCCGACTGCGGGCAGTTGGGTGCATGCTTGAGCAGAATCGTGTTGCCCACCATCAGGTTCGGTCCGGCGAACCGCGCCACCTGGTAGTACGGGAAGTTCCACGGCATGACGCCGACGAGCGCGCCAACCGGCTTACGCTGCAGCACAGTGTCTTCCGCGCCGGGGACGTCGAGCTTCTCGTCCTCGAGCAGGGCGGGACCGTTGTCGGCGTAGTAGCGGTAGATGTTCGAGGACAGTTCCACCTCGCCCTGGGACTCGGTCAACGGCTTGCCCATCTCGAGCGAGATGGTCCGGGCCAATTCTTCCGAACGCTCGGTGTAGAGGTCGGCGACCTTGTGCAGAATGTCGGCGCGGTGCTGGGGTGAGGTCTTGCGCCAGGTGCGGAATCCGTCGTGTGCGTCGGCGAGCGCGCGCTCGACGCCGGCCGTATCGAGTGTTTCGAATTCCTTGACGGTTGTGCCGTCGGCAGGATTGACAGTTTTGTAGGTCGTCATAGTCGGTTCAACGGACGAGGAAGGGGTGTTGTTCCAATCCGGGCAAATCGGATGCTCCGGTGGTGGTCAGGGACGGATCGTGGAACGTCGCCAAATCCTTTGAGCGCGCTACTGGTCGGTAACTTGGGGTCGACGGCGGAGTGATACCCCACTGCCCCCACAGTCGCGGCGTCAGACGATTAAAGTTGGCGACGAACGCATCCAAAAGACGACGTTGAAAACTGAGGCAAAGGCGAAACATGACAGCGAAGAAGCCGACCATCATCTACACCCTGACCGACGAGGCGCCGATGCTGGCGACTCACGCGTTTCTTCCGGTCATACGTTCTTTCGCCAGCGCGGCCGAAATCAACGTCGAGTCGAGTGACATCTCCGTTGCCAACCGCATCCTCGCCGAGTTCCCCGATTACCTGAACGAAGACCAGCGAGTGACCGACAACCTCGCCGAGCTGGGCAAGCTGACGCAGCTGCCCGAGACCAACATCATCAAGCTGCCGAACATCAGCGCTTCGGTGCCGCAGCTGCTCGCCGCGATCAAGGAACTGCAGGACAAGGGCTACGCGATTCCCGACTTCCCCGGCAACCCGAAGACCGACGAAGAGCGCGAGATCCGAGACCGGTACACCAAGTGCCTCGGCAGCGCGGTCAATCCTGTTCTGCGCGAGGGTAATTCCGATCGTCGCGCCCCCAAGGCCGTCAAGGAATTCGCGCGCAAGCACCCGCACAGCATGGGTGAATGGTCACCGGCATCGCGCACCCACGTTGCGCACATGCGCCATGGCGACTTCTACCACGGCGAGAAGTCGATGACCGTCGAGGGCGACCGCGAGGTCAAGATGGAGCTCATCACCGAGGGCGGCGAGACCATCGTCCTCAAGGAGAACGTGTCGCTCACCGACGCCGACGTCATCGACAGCATGTTCATGAGCAAGAAGGCGCTCATCGAGTTCTACGAGGAGCAGATGGAGGACGCCTACAAGACGGGCATCATGTTCTCTCTGCACGTCAAGGCCACAATGATGCGGGTATCTCATCCCATCGTCTTCGGTCACGCCGTCAAGGTCTTCTACAAGGACGCGTTCGCCAAGCACGGCGATCTGTTCGAGGAACTCGGCGTCAACGTCAACAACGGTCTGTCGGATCTGTACAGCAAGATCGAAGCCCTTCCCAGCGCGCAGCGCGAGGAGATCATCGACGATCTGCACAAGTGCCACGAGACCCGTCCGGAACTGGCGATGGTCGACTCGGCCCGCGGCATCTCCAACTTCCACTCGCCCAGCGATGTCATCGTCGACGCGTCGATGCCTGCCATGATCCGCAGCGGCGGCAAGATGTGGGGCGCGGACGGTCGGCCGAAGGACACCAAGGCGGTCAGCCCGGAGTCGACCTTCTTCCGTATCTACCAGGAAATGATCAACTTCTGTAAGACCAACGGCCAGTTCGATCCGACGACGATGGGCACCGTTCCCAACGTCGGCCTGATGGCTCAGAAGGCCGAGGAGTACGGCTCGCACGACAAGACGTTCGAGGTCCCCGCCGGCGGCGTCGCGAACATCACCGACCTCGCGACGGGTGAGGTTCTGTTGACGCAGGACGTCGAAGAGGGCGACATCTGGCGCCTGTGCATCGTCAAGGATGCACCGATCCGCGACTGGGTTGCCTTGGCAGTGCGCCGCACCCGTGAGTCCGGAATGCCGGTCGTCTTCTGGCTGGACCCGTACCGCCCGCACGAGAACGAGCTGATCGGCAAGGTGCGCAAGTACCTGAAGGATCACGACACTGACGGCCTCGACATCCAGATCATGTCGCAGGTGCGTGCCATCCGCTACACGATGGAGCGCCTGATCCGCGGACTCGACACCATCTCCGCGACCGGCAACATCCTGCGCGACTACCTCACCGACCTGTTCCCCATCCTGGAACTCGGAACCAGCGCAAAGATGCTGTCCATCGTTCCGCTGATGGCCGGCGGTGGACTGTACGAGACGGGTGCCGGCGGTTCGGCTCCCAAGCACGTCAAGCAGCTCATCGAGGAGAATCACCTGCGCTGGGATTCGCTCGGCGAGTTCCTGGCTCTCGCGGTCAGTCTCGAAGACCTGGGCACCAAGACCGGCGACGTCAAGGCGACCATCCTCGCCACCGCGCTGGACTCGGCAACCGGCAAGCTGCTCGAGAACAGCAAGGGCCCGTCGCGCTCGACAGGTGAACTCGACAACCGTGGCAGCCAGTTCTACCTCGCCCTCTACTGGGCACAGGAACTCGCCGAGCAGACCGAGGACACCGAACTGGCCAAGCACTTTGCCGCACTGGCGAAGACGTTGGCCGAGAACGAAGAGAAAATCGTTGCGGAGATGAACGAGGTTCAGGGCAACGCAGTCGACATCGGCGGCTACTACTACCCGGACTCCCAAGCAACCGCCGCAGTGATGCGTCCGTCGAAGACCTTCAACGAGGCTCTGGAGTCTGCGAAGCAGTAGTTTCTCTGGCTCACCTCCCATCGAATGAATGGTCCATTCACGCGCTCAGACGTTGTGAGTGGACCATTCATTCGTATTGGGGCGCACCAGAATTCAGCTCGCTGCCCACCCCGGTTGGGTCAATGTGACTTTCACGCGCTCAGACGTTGTGAATGGTCCATTCATTCGTTCAATGCCGCAGCCTCAGCACTCGGCAGCACCGGTAGAGCAACCGGATACAACTGAAATGTTCCGCTCATTCCCTTGAGTTCGACGTCTCGTGGCGTCCCGAGGTTCAGGTCGGGCGCGCTACCGATGGCGTTGCGGACCGGTTCGCTCACAAGAATTTCGCCGCCCTCGGCTTGGTTCGCCACTCGTGCCGCCATGGCCACGTTGAGGCCGAAGATGTCGTCTCCTCGGCGCACCGAACTGCCGACGTGGACGCCCATCCGGACGCGGATGCGATCCCAACGGTCGGGGTTCTTCAGAAGGGCTTCTTGCACTTTCACCCCGCAGCGCACAGCTTGGCCGGGGTCCGAGAAGGCGATCATGTAACCGTCACCCTGGCTCTTCACCACATGACCGCCGTGGTCGTCGACGTGTTTGTTGATGAGCTTGTTGTGCTTCTCGAGCAGCTTCACCCAGCCGCGGTCGCCCAGTTCTTCGTTGCGTGCGGTGGATCCTTCGATGTCGGAGAACATCACGACGATGTCGCCGTCGGCGGTCATGCGTGCCAGGTCGGGTCGTTCTACTTTGGCCCAACCCGCGAGATCTTCGACGGAGTTGCGGACCGTTGCGCCGAAGCCCTTGTTGATCAGTAAGTCCGTGGTGTGGAAGGCAGTTCTGATCGCAAAGGGCACCAGGCCGCGTCGCTTACGGCGTTGCTGCGTTTCGGCGAGAGCTCTATCAAGTGCACGACGTGTGTGCGTCAACTTTCGACGCGAGACGATCAAGACCACACCAAGGGCGATGATGGCGGCAAGCTCTACTCCGGCAACTATCCACAGGATCACCTCGCCCATCCTTGTCGGTCGGCCGTCTCCGTGGGCGCACAACCGACGGCGAACTGTTTGCGGTAAGCCGTCGGCGTCACCGCGAAGGCCGAGCGGAAGTTCTGACGCAGCGTGACGGCGCTGCCGAATCCGCACAGCGCGGCGATGCTGTCGATGCTGCGATCAGTGGTCTCGAGCAGACTTCTGGCCTCGTCGAGGCGCATGTCCAAGACCCAGCGGGCCGGAGTGGATCCTGTCTCGAGCTGAAACTGACGAATGAAACTGCGCCGGCTCATGCGCGCGTGCTCGGCCAGGCGCTCGATCGGCAGCGCCTCGTCCAGACGCTCGAGCGCCCAGCTCTGTACGTCCGCGATCGCGGTGTCGCCGGATGCGTCGATGACCGGACGTTCGATGTACTGCGCCTGACCCCCGTCCCGATGGGGTGCCACGACGAGACTGCGCGCGACTCTCGTCGCGGCAGCCGAACCGAGGTGCTTGCGCACGATGTGGAGGCAGGAGTCGATCGACGACGCGGTGCCCGCAGAGGTCATCACGTCGCCGTGGTCGATATAGAGCACGGACTCGTCGAGCCGGGTCTGCGCGTTGCGCTCGCGCAACTCGGTCATCTTGGTCCAATGGGTGACGGCAGGTCGGCCGGCCAGCAACCCGGTGTCTGCGACGGCGAATGAGCCGAGACACAGACCCGCGATCTCCGCCCCTCGTTCATGTGCTCCACGAAGGGCATCCGAGAATTTGATTCCGATGTGCGGCAACGATTCCGGCCACGATGTCACGATGACGATGTCGGCCCAGTCGACCGTGTCCGGTCCAGCGATATCGCCGACGGGTAAGCCCTCCTCGGTGCGGATCGACCCTGGAGTGTCGGACCATGCCCGTGTTTCCCAGTCGGGGGCGAGGCCCAGTCGCGTCACCTCGCCGAACACCATCAGTGGGGCGGCGAGATGGAACATCGTCATGCCGTCGAACGTGTACAGCGCGATGCGCATGGGTCTCCGATCGACGAGTTGGCGCAATTCCATCGAAAGTATGCATCCGTGCCACTCGTGGACGCAAGGTCGATGACGAACGATAGGTATCGACCGAAAACGCCGGCAACAAGGAGAACCCCCATGACCGCACCGCGCAGAGCCCTCATCGTCATCGATGTCCAGCAGGAATACTTCGAGGGAGTGCTGAAGATTCAGTACCCGCCGCGCGACGAGTCGTTGGCCAACATCGTCCGCACCATCGAAGCCGCTGCGGCGCAGGATGTTCCCGTTGCCATCGTGCAACACGAGATGCCCGAGGGCGCGCCGGCATTCGTGAAGGGCACCCCGACCTACGAATTGCATCCCGACATCGAGGCCGTCGTGCAACCGTCGTTCGAGCGAGTCGAGAAGAAGTACAGCAGTGTGTTCGCAGGCACCGGCGTCGCAAAATGGTTGCAGAGCAACAACATCGACACCGTCACGATCGTCGGATACATGACCAACAACTGCGACCTCGCCTCCAGCGCCGACGCCGAGGCGCTGGACCTGACCGTCGAAATCCTGTCCGATGCCACCGGCGCGATCAACCTCTCGAACGAGGCGGGCACCGTCTCGGCGGAGCAGTTGCACAAGGCATTGATGGTGCTCTACCAGTCGAACTTCGCGGCGGTGGCGACGACGGACCAGTGGGTCGACGCGGTCAAGAACGGAAACGGTCTCACCGCATCCAATCTGGTGGTCTCGGCTGCGCAGGGCAACGAGGCTGTCGCATAGTTCACTAGACTTGATGCCGTGACGGCACGTGCGATAACCGAGCAGACACTCGGTGCCTGGGTGATCAAGTGCAATCCGCACAAGACCGATCTCGCACCGATGATCGCAGCAGGTCGTGCTCACGAGCACTGGTGCGTAGCCGACAACTATCGAACGCACCTGATGGCCGTCGGGCAACCGGTGTTGTTCGGGGTCAGTGCCCATGCCCGACGCGGTATCTGGGGTGCCGGTCAGCTGACCGGCACCCCGGTCCCGGGTCCGCAGTGGAAGGTCTCGACGAACATCACGCTGTTCGATGCGCCGATCCTCGCGTCGCACATCCAGTCCGTCGCGGAACTGTCGATGCTCGAGGTGTTTCGATCACCCCAGCAATCCAACCCATCCTGGGTCGACGCGTCGGAGTGGGCAGTGCTGCGTTCGATGCTTCCGGGCTGACCGTGGGTGGTGCATGATCGAGGGGTGACTTCCTTTCCCCTTGTGGACCTGACTCCCGACGAACTGCTGACCACGACGCGCACCGTCCGCAAGCGTCTGGATCTGACGCGGCCGGTGCCGATGGACCTGATCAAGGAATGTTTGGAGATTGCGCTCCAAGCCCCGTCCGGGTCGAACAAGCAGGGATGGCAGTGGATTGTCGTCACGGATCCCGATCTTCGTGCCCGCATCGGGGCGATCTACGGGGAACTGTTCACCGCATATCAGGCGTCGAAGCATTCCGCGTCGGCCCTGTTTACTGACGATCCAGAACGCGCATCGGTGCAGAAGCGCGTCGGGGACAGCGCGAGCTGGCTCGGAGAGCACATGGGTGAGGTGCCGGTACTGCTGATTCCGTGTATTCAGGCAGGTAAGACGCTTCCTGCCGGCAATCAGGCCGGTCTGTGGGGCTCACTGCTGCCCGCGGTGTGGAACTACGCCCTGGCTGCACGAGCCCGTGGTCTCGGAACGGCATGGACGACAATCCATCTCGCGAAGGAAGCCGAGATCTCCGAACTGCTCGGCATCCCCGAGGACTTCCATCAGGGTGCGTTGATTCCGACGGCTTATTACACGGGGGAGACGTTCAAGGTTGCTCCGCGGGATCCAATCGAGACGGTGCTGCACGTCGATCGCTGGTGACCCGCGGTCTGATGGTCCGCGTCAGCGCACGATCGGCATGACCTGACGCACCTTCGGGTCACGCAGATAGAGCGCACCCCACACGAGGATGCCGACATAGACCGCGAACAGCACCGTGCTCACCAGTGGCTTGTCCACGCGCCAGTTGGTGAGCACGGCTCCACCCAGGTAGCCCGTCAACAGAACCGCACCCAGAAACGCAGTGCGCGGAATCAGGTACAGCGCCAGCGAGACCAACAAGATGATCCCGATCACCGGTGTCATCTCGTCACGCAAACCGAGATCGACGGTGGCGTCTTGCACCTGCTGCACATTCAGCAGTTTTGTGACGCCGTCGAATATCAGGAAGATCGCGATCAGTGCGGTGAGGATCCACCCTATCCGGGCAGCGGTGCGCGAAGTGGTCGCGGGAGGTGTGGTCTGGGTGGTCATGGGAATCTCCGATGGTCGACGGTATGGATGCGTGGATATGGACAACTGATCCGTCGAAAACTCACCGGCGTGCATCGAGACCACGGGACGGCCCTCATACCCTGAGGATTCGGCGTGCGGCTTTGGAGATGTCGCAATCACCGTGGGCTACAGAATGGGCGATGCCGTTGTAGACGAGGTTCCACAGCAGTGGGTTCATCTGGGCGTCGCGGAGTACGAGGATGAGCTTGTTGCCGTGGATGTCTTCGATCTTGGATGCTCGGTTAAGTCCGACGGTGGTGGACCGTATTTTGGTGATTTCGTAGGTCGAGATCCACTCGTCTCGCTGTTGAACCCAGCGAGCCCCTGCCAGGACGCGATCTCCTAGGCTTTTGCGGTATTGCAGAACGGGGAGTCCAAGGATGACGAGCCACGGAAACCAGAGATCAGCCCAACCGAAGCCGCGGAAGGGAACAATAAAGAACAGCAAGAAAATGCAGGTCAGCATCACCGCTTGCAGAAGTTTTTCTCGACGGGGCTCCTCGAATGCTTCTAATGCTGGGCCGTATTCGATTGGCACAACGCTATTTTCGAGGTCTCCCGGCATCGTCACCCAATGCGCTCGTGCTTCACCTCGGTGCGCGATCGGTGGTCGAGGTTCGCCTGTGGTCGGATTCGGCATCGGAGCTGGCTGCCTGAGTGCTCGCCGTGGATTCGACATCAGTCTGCGGCCCATTCGATCAGCTCGCCCACGCCATAACTGACCAAGATTCCGACACCAACGGCGGCAACGGTTGCCGGCCCACCGGCGACACTCCCCAGAAGCAGGGTCGTGGCTGCAGTACCTGCGAGAAAGCCCCCAGCGTCTTTCGCGACTATTTTGGCCGCATCTCCCGGGCTTTCAGCAGCTTGGAGATCGTAGACGACTTGGCCTCCGGTGAAGCCGATTCCAACAATCGGGATTTTTGATCCGACCTTCCCGCCAAACGGAAGTCCAACAGTCGCGAGACGCCCAAGCCTAGTAGCGCTATTTCCCGGCAGCAGCGCCCCATTCTGTGCAGCGACTCGAATCGCATCATTTGCAGCAGGTGCGAAGGCCGAGGCCGCTCTGGTCGCGGCTGTATTGACCGAATCGGGTGCCGCCTCGGAGGCAAGGGCCACGAACCGTTCCAGTTGCGCAGCCCTGGTCTGGGCAATCGCGCCCCAGTGATCGGCTTGCTGAGCGGCAGTGCCCAGGTAGCTGATCGCTCCGCCGGCGGCCATCCACGGCGCAGAGCTGCGCAGCCGGTCCAGCCAGCCAGCACTGTCATCGAAGGCGGACTGCAGCGCCGTGTGAGCCTTCGACTCGATCGTCCGTGCCTCGACGACCATGTCGACGGCATCGTTGTACGCCGCGATCTGGTTTGCCTGCGTTGTCAGTTGATCGATCGACCAGGGGCCCGTCGGATGTAGTGGTTCAGGATCGCCGATCCACTCCGCATTGCAGATGTCCGGACCAACCCAGATGCCGGTTTTGATGGCCCGCGCAACCGCTCGATTGAGGCCCTCTCGGGCCGTGAGCATCGAGTCGGCGAACGATTCGAGTGCCTGCGCCAGCGCTGTTGCCCGGTCCGCGGTCTGTTCTGCGGCCGTGCTCAACGTCGAGATCGTGTCGCGGAAACTGTCGCCGGCACCGGACTTCCATACGTCCTCGGATCGATCGCGGGCGTCGCGGAACCGTTCGAATCCGCCTTCCGCGCTCCCGCCGAGTGTGCGCAACGCTGATGCACACTCGCGGCATGCGTCGATGTCCACGTCGAGGTACACGTAGATCGTCATCAGCGCGGACCATCCGGTGCACCCGCATCGACAACGGCTGCGGTGTTCGCGTGTTCCGCGGCGGCGTAGTCCTCGTCGCACGCCTGCACTGCGTCGGCGGCGCGAGCCGAGGCGATCATCAGATCCGACATCGCCTGCGCCAGAGACCTTATGGCCTCGCCGACGAAGATGGTGGACGTGCCCGCGTTCGGCACCTCGGGTGCGCTGTCGCCACTCGAATCCAACGTTTGCGCGTTCTCGATCAGTATCCGAGCGGGCTCGTTGAGATCGCCGATCTCGATGCCCTGCAGGCTCATCGGAGCGGGTCCGTCATATACGAGTCGGGACTGCTATTACTCGCACTAATACATCTGTCCTGCAGGGGAAGTGGCGCGTCAAGAAGAACGACGTCGATCTCGGCCGACGCGCGGATCTCTGCAAGCCCTTGTTCGTCGACCAGCCCCCACGGTTGTCCGTTGCCGCAGTTGCGAACCAACGACGTCAGTGACGTGTATGCCGCCAACCCGACTCGGCCGTCGGACAGGATTCGAAGGTCGACCGTCCGCGTTGCAGTACCGCCGGACGGTCGAAGCAGCACATACAGCCGCGACGATCCGCCTCGATGCTCGAACATTTACCCCCCGGTAAATCGACGTCAGCAACCCCCGGCGTGCCGACTCCGGATTTACAGTAGCGGGTTCCGTCCCATTCGGGCGAAATCCCAGCCCTGGGCGTCGTCGAGCCTTCCATGTTGCGACCAACACTTGCTCGGCCACACAGAGCACACGAGTAGGTTTTCAGCATGCCCCAGTTCGACATTCAACGGTGGACGGCGTTCTCCAGTGAGCCGTCAGGCGGTAACCCAGCAGGAGTCGTCCTCGACGCCCGCGGCCTGGACGACATCGAGATGCTGAGGATTGCAGCGGACGTCGGTTACGCGGAGACGGCCTTCGTCACTCCGGGCGACAGCGAACGTAACCGGATCATCCGATACTTCTCGCCGGCCGCCGAGGTGCCGTTCTGCGGGCACGCAACAGTGGCGACGGCCGCAGCGATCAGCGTGACCGAGGGCGTCGGGCCGATTCGTTTCTCGACGCCGGTGGGGGACATCGCGATCGAGACGAGCATCGGCTCGGATGGTGCGCCGTTGGTGTCGTTTACGAGTGTGGAGCCGAAGTCGGCACCGCTGTCCAGCACGGCCCTTGCCGACGTGCTCGGCGCTCTCGGCCTGACCGCGGACCACCTGCATCCCAATTACGTTCCCGCTGAGGCGTTCGGTGGCAATTGGCACCCCCTCGTCGTTCTCGAAGATCGGGACGTCTTCGACGGGTTCACCCCCGATCTCGGCCGCGCTCGTGCTGTGCTCGACGAGCACGGTTGGCCGGCGACGATCATCGTCCTCTGGCCGAAGAGCGCCTACCTATGGCACGCACGCAATGTGTTCCCGGTCGGGTCCATCACGGAGGACCCGGCAACAGGTGCGGCAGCGGCGGCGACCGGCGGGTACCTCCGCGGGGCGCATGCGGTTCAGCCACCTGCGAGCATCGTCATCCACCAGGGAAGCCATGTCGGCCGGCCGAGCAAGCTCCTGGTGGACATCCCTCCGTACGGCGGGATCATCGTGTCGGGCTCGGCGACCCGCATCGCCTGATCACGTCCGCAGGTACGCCACCACAGCCATTACGCGTCGACTCGTTCCGGAGGAATTTACAGGCCGAGTGTTCTTTCGTGGCCCCGCGGTTGCGGTCTCGCCGCCAGGCCGCCCTGTAAGAACGACGGCCCGGCGACCTGACCCGCAC
The DNA here is from genome assembly GCF_044542515.1 of Rhodococcus sp. NPDC078407. NCBI lineage: Bacteria > Bacillati > Actinomycetota > Actinomycetes > Mycobacteriales > Nocardiaceae > Rhodococcus > Rhodococcus sp. NPDC078407. The sequence continues at coordinate 38,533 of NZ_JBITUQ010000012.1, forward strand.
CTACCGAGGCAGTCCCGACTTGTACTGCAAGGCGTATGCCAGTTTGCCCGGCTTGTCGTCCGAGTACGGGGCCGAAAGCTTCCCGAACTCACCCTTGGTGGCTGCCTTGCCGTCGTTCCAGGCGTCCAGAGCACCGAGTTCGGCTGCGGTGCGGCCACTGTTGATCACCGCGTCTTTCGGTGCCGCTACCTGCGCGCGCGAGACCGCGCCGACCGTGCTCAAGTAGCTCGCCAGGTTGTTGCTGTCCCACCCGCTGATGTCGACTGCGCCGGAATCGCGAACCCAAGCACCCCAATAGAACTCCTGGAACGGGATGGTGCCGGGGGTGAAGCCGATATCGCGAGCGAAGTACATCAGGCTGCGGTACTTGTCGTTCTGGAACTTCGCAAGACCCACTCCTGACGGAAGCTGTTCTACCGGAACCTCGTTGCCGTCGACGTCGTAGTTCCACACCCACTTCTCGGCTTTCATCCGCGCCCAGAAATCAGCGGGGCTCAGATCGCTGAGATTCGCGACCACCCGCAGACGAAGATGCAGATTCGGTCCACCGTCGGCCGTTTCGTAGAACGAGGTCAGGGTGTGGTGGCCGTCGGTCAGGTACGGCACGCCGCCCGGCCCGATGACGACAGTCTTCATCGGTGCGATGGTGTCGGGCGTTTCCTGGCCGACGGGGACAGTGCAGGTGAAGGACGACGGGTTGTCCAGTCGCGCATCGGGCAATGCTGACACGGCTTCTTCCTGGCCGTTGGCCTCGCACCAGTCATCGAACTTCTTTTTGATCTCGTCTTTGCCGAGTGTGTAGCGACCGAGCTTGTAGTACACCTCGTCGTATCCGAGCGAGGGTTGCGTTGCGCGCACATCACCGATCGGGAGATCGAGAAGTTCACCCGCTTCGGCACATTGGTAACCGAGGCCCGCCGACGATCCGGTGGGGAGGAGGTCTGCGACCTGGCACAGTGGCGACGCGTTCCGTGCCGGGGCGGCAGTGGCGACGCTGCCCATCGACGTAGTCGCGACAGAAATCAGTGCGAGTGTGCCCAGCAGAGCTGCTCTGCGAAACGAAGCCATCGGTGAAACTCCCAGGAGTCGAGAAGTGAAGTTTCCCGAGACTGTCGCACGACGGTCACCGGTCGATGTCGCAGAGCCCAACCGGAGATGTTCGGGAGGTGAACGCGTCAGATTCCGTCCGGTCACCAATGCGAGTTGACATGGTTGACATCGGGACAGCGGAGGGGGACCATGAAGGCATGTCCACAGTCGAGAAGGATCTCGAAGTCATGGCGCATCGCCTGGTCGAGGCCAGTGGAGCGCCGGACGAACGTGATCTGGCGTACGCGAGGGCAGGTCTCGATGGCATCGTGAACGGTTTGAAGGCGCGCCGCGCGTGGAGTGAGCATGTGGGTGAGATCTTGACTCCGAGTGAGGCTGTCGCGGTAGCGGGTTGGACTCGCGCTGCTCTGAGCAAAGCTGTGCGCGAGCATCGTGTTCTGCGTTTGACAGGTAGTAACGGCAAGTACGGGTACGCCGCCGCAGGGTTTACCGACGACCGTCCCGCGAAACCGATTCTCGGGATCCAGCAGGTGCTGCGAGTGTGGGCGGACGTCGATCCTCGAGGATGGTCGACGGTTGCCTGGTTTGCTACCGAGCAGCCCGAGTTGGGTGGTCGCACACCTCGGCGTGCTCTTCTCGATGGTGACGTACCGGTTGTGGCTCGCGCGGCCGAGGGCGCTGCCAGTCGCCTTGCGGCGTGAGCGCCGAACGCGCTGTCGTTCATCTGTCCGAGCCGAAGGCCGTCAGTGAATTGTCGGGCCGGTTTCCGTCGTACGTGTACCCCGCTGGGACCGAGCTGTTTCGGTCACATCGGGCCGGTCTGGGAACGCGGTGGTACTCGTCGAGCGGTGGCGGCAGGTTCGACCTCGAAGAGCCCGGCGGAACGTGCTATCTGGCCGAAGACGAGGTGGTGACGCTTCTGGAGATTTTCGGCGGTCAACTCGTGGTGCCCCGGTACGAGGTCGAGAGTCGTGCGGCGTCGACGATCACGTTGGGCTCAGACGTCACACTCGCTGATCTGACTGCCAACACCGGTATTGCGTTCGGCGTGACGGCGGAGATCTTTTCGACTGCCGATTATCCGTTGACGCAGCGGTGGGCGGCCGCGTTTCGAGCGGCGGGGTTCGATGGTCTGCGGTATTGGGCGCGCCACGAACTCGAACGTGCTGGTCGTTGTGTCGCCCTTTTCGGTGGAGCGGGTGCGGTCGGTGAGAGCCATCCTCATGCCGTGAAGGTCACCACCGGTCTTTCCGATCGAGGGGATCTGCTGCAGCGGTGGCGTGAAGAAACTGGCGTCACGATCTTGGATGTTCCGGATCTGTTGTAGCGGTCAGCGATCCTCGCGCAACATCGCGTAGACGAGGGTGTCGGTCCATTCACCCTTGCACCACCAGTTCTGGCGGAAGTGCGCTTCCTGACGCATCCCGACCCGCGCGGCCAATCGGGCAGACGCGTCGTTGCGTCCGTCCAGCTGTGCGCTGATTCGGTGAATCTGGGAAAGCGAGAACACTTGTTCGACCAGCGCGTTCACCGCCTCGGTGGCGTAACCACGGCCGGCTACAGCGGGGGAGAACGTCCAGCCGAGTTCGACGAGAGCAGGGGAACCGTCGACCAACCACGCCTCGACGTTGCCAACCACGATGCCCTCGTGTTCGACGACCATCGCCAGTGCCTGGGTGTGTAGACCGATTCGCTTCATCCGTTTGCCCACCGCGACAACCGCATCGGCCTGTGTCCACGCCTCGTGGAGTAAGTAGCGGCAGACTTCCGGGTCGCTGTAGTACGCGAGAATTCGCTCTGCGTCCTCGGGTTCGTACAGACGCAGCGTCAGGCGTTCGGTGTGAATGGGCTCGACGTTCATGACACCAATTCTGCCCGACCTGGATTCACGCTGATTCGAACCCTGTTCTCGAACCGGATCGTGACGGATGGTGGTGATTCGAAGTTGATCGTCATCAAGTGGAAGGCACGTGAACATGGTCGTCACGTCGTACGCCCCACCCGCTGGGCCCGTGCACCTGCGTGTCAGCGACACCGGCCCTGCGCCCGCATCACCGAAGCAGTCGGCGTGGCAGCGGTACCGGTGGACCGTCCTACGCTTTCTCTCTCCCGTCTTGCTACTTGTCCTGTGGCAAATCGCCAGCGCTGCAGGAGTTCTGTCCGAACGCGTGCTTCCCGCACCGTCGTTGATCTTCGACACGGGACTGGACCTGCTGCGCACCGGTGAATTGACCGAGGCCCTTGCCATTTCCGGAACCCGGGTCGTCCAGGGGCTTTTGTTGGGCGGGTTGATCGGCGTGGCACTCGGTGCGCTGGTCGGGTTGTCCAAGCTCGCCGAGGCGACGGTCGATCCGCCGCTGCAGATGCTGCGCGCTATTCCGCACCTTGGCCTGATCCCGCTGTTCATTCTGTGGTTCGGGATCGGCGAGACTCCCAAGATCCTGTTGGTCGCCCTGGGTGTCGCATTTCCCTTGTACCTGAACACGTTCTCGGCGATACGCCAGATCGATCGTGATTTCCTCGACACCGCCGTCGTACTCGGTTTCTCGTGGCGTCAGCGGTTCACCACGATCATCCTGCCGAGTATCGCTCCCCAACTGTTGGTGGGGCTCCGGCAGTCGTTGGCCATCGCGTGGCTGTCGTTGATCGTGGCCGAGCAGATCAACGCCGAATCCGGGCTCGGTTACGTCATCAACAATGCGCGAGACTTCCTGCGCTTGGACACCATCATCTTCGGACTCGTCATCTACGCCCTGATGGGAATCTCCACCGACGGCATCGTCCGGATTCTCGAAAAGCGCGCCCTACGATACCGATTGGATGCTTGATTCATGACAACGACGACGACGTCCGTCGCCACCCTGCACGGCATCGACAAGTTCTACGGATCCAGCCACGTACTGAAGGGCGTCGACGTGTCCATCGAGCGGGGCGAGATCGTCTCGTTGGTCGGACGATCCGGTTCCGGAAAGTCGACGATCCTGCGCGTCCTGGCCGGCCTGTCCACGGACCACACCGGGGAGCGGCAGGTCGCCGGCAATCCAGCGGTGGCGTTCCAAGAACCCCGCCTGTTCCCGTGGCGGACGGTGCGTCAGAACGTGTCCTACGGACTGAACACCGCAGGCGTGACGGGTAACGACGCACTGACTGCCGCGGACGCGACACTCGACGAGGTGGGGCTGGCCGAGAAGCGGTACGCGTGGCCGCTCACGTTGTCCGGCGGTCAAACTCAGCGCGCCGCACTGGCGCGGGCGTTGGTGGGAGAGCCCGAGCTGCTGCTGCTCGACGAACCGTTCGGCGCGCTCGACGCCCTCACTCGGCTGACCATGCAGTCCCTCCTGCTCGATCTGTGGGGACGGCACGGCTTCGGCATCCTCCTGGTCACCCACGATGTCGACGAGGCAATTGCATTGGGGGACAGGGTGGTGGTGCTCGAGAACGGCGAAGTCTCGGACACGGTGACAGTCGACCTACCTCGTCCCCGCGACCGGGGAACACCCGGCTTCTCTCGGATTCGTCACCACCTGCTCGGTGCTCTCGGAGTTCACTGACCATCCAATTCGATACTGGAAAAGGATCTTTCACACATGTCGTCACACGCTCGCCCCCGATCGCTGCGCGCACTCGGCGTGCTCGCTGCCCTGTCTCTGACGGTTGTCGGCCTCACCGGCTGCGTCTCTCGTGGCAGCGACACCGCGATCACCGAAGCCCCGGAACTCGTTTCGAATGACCAGCTCGCAACGGTGACCCTCGATGTCGGTGATCAGAAGGGTGGCACCGAAGCACTGCTGCGTGCGTCGGGTGAGCTCGACTCTGCGCCCTACGATGTTGCGTTCTCCACCTTTACTTCCGGTCCACCTCAGGTGGAGGCTGCAACGGCCGGTCAGATCGACTTCGCGGTCACCGGCAACACGCCTCCCGTCTTCGGGGTTGCAGCCAATGCACGCATCAAAGTCGTCTCCGCGTACACCAACGATGCGAGTGGGGATCAGATCCTCGTACCCGCAGAGTCGACTCTGGCGTCGTTCGCAGACCTGCGGGGCAAGAAGATCGCAGTGGGCAAGGGAAGTTCCGCGCACGGCCATGTGCTGCTGCAGTTACAGAAGGCCGGCTTGACCACCGACGACGTTCAGTTGGTGTTCCTTCAGCCCGCCGATGCGCTGACGGCATTCACCTCGGGTGAGGTCGATGCCTGGGCGATCTGGGATCCGTTCACCGCGATCGCGCAGGTCCAGAACGGCTCCAAAACCTTGACCACTGCCGAGGGTGTGGCCAACGGCTATGGCTTCGGTATCGCCTCGCAGCAAGCTCTGGACGATCCGGCGACCAATACCGCCCTGCAGGACTTCGTCGTCCGTTTGGCCAAGGCCTCCGCCTGGGCCGAGAAGAATCCGGCCGAGTGGGCGGCGGCGTACTCCGCGGCAGTCGGCATCGATCCGGCGGCAGGCGAATTGGCGCAGGGACGAAGTCAGCGACCGGCAATTGCGTTGGACAGCAGCGTCGTCGAGTCGGAGCAGGCACTGTTCGATGTCTTCGTCGACAGCGGCAGCATCCCGGGCGGAAACGCGTTCGCGGACTTCGTCGACACCCGCTACAACGACGCCATCGCCGACGCCACCGCGTCCACCAACTGATCACCCATCACGTCGTAGGAGTTCACTCGTGACCGCACGCATCTTCTGGTTTTTGCCCACCGCTGGCGACGGCCGCTCCATCGTCGGCGCGTCCCACGCCTCTGGCAATCTGCGTGAACCCGCCGGGTTTCGCCGACCGTCGTTGCGCTACCTCACCGAGGTTGCTCAGGCCGCGGATCGACTCGGCTACGAGGGGGTGCTGACTCCCACCGGAACATGGTGCGAGGACGCGTGGTTGACCACGGCCGCTCTGCTGCAGAGCACTCGAAGGCTGAAGTTCCTCGTCGCCTTCCGTCCCGGTCTCACGCCGCCCACGTTGGCGGCGCAGCAGGCGGCGACGCTGCAGCGGTTCTCGGAAGGGCGGGTGTTGTTCAACATCGTCACCGGGGGCGACGACGTCGAGCAGCGTCGTTTCGGGGATTGGATCGATCACGATCGGCGCTACGCCCGCACCGACGAATTCCTCGGTCTCGTCCACCGAATCTGGACCGAGTCTGCGGTCGATCACGAGGGCGAGTTCTTCGAGGTGGCCGACGCACGTGTGTCCGAAGCGCCGGACCCGTTGCCCGAGTTCTGGTTCGGCGGCTCGTCGGACCCCGCGCTGGCGGTTGCGGCCAAGCACGTCCAGACGTATCTGACGTGGGGCGAGCCGCCGGCTGACGCTCGCGCGAAGATCGAGAAAGTGCAAGCGCTAGCGGACGCCGAGGGGCGCAAGCTCACCTACGGCATTCGCTTGCACACCATCAGCCGCGACACGTCCGACGAAGCCTGGGCCGTCGCGCAGAAACTTCTCGACGAGCTTCCCGAGGAGCAAGTGTCGGCAGCTCACGCGTTGCATTCTTCCTCGCAGTCCGAGGGACAACGTCGGATGGCGGCGCTGCACGGCGGCAGCAAGGACTCGCTCGAGATCTACCCGAACCTGTGGGCCGGAGTCGGTCTCGTCCGAGGCGGTGCCGGCACAGCATTGGTGGGCTCGCACGAGGAAGTAGCGAACCTTATCGGCGAGTACCACGACGCCGGATTCGACGAGTTCATCCTCTCGGGCTACCCGCACCTCGAGGAGTCGTACCATTTCGCCGAGGGAGTACGCCCCATCCTCGACGCACGAGGAATCACGGTTCCCGCGCGCTAGAGCACGTGGAATCGAACTTGCCGGGTGTGCCGATTACGGGAAATCTGTCCAGTAGAGACCGTGAAAAATGGATGATAGTGATGCGCGATCATTCAGACCGCCGTCATACGAGGGCGTCGTACACCGCCCGCACGTACTGCTCCGCGCGGTCCGAGCCGATGATTCCGGGCCCCATTCGGTTCATCACATACGAGATGGTCAGCTTCGATTCCGGGTGCAGAACGGTGAGTGATCCGCCCCAGCCACCCCAGAAGCAGATCTTGCCGTCGGGGATGTAGGGCATCGATTCTTGCTGTGGGAGAGCGAAACCCAGGCCGAAGCGCAACGGAATTCCTAGCGCCAGATCGACTCCGTTGGATTGCTCCTCGAAGATCGTGTCGATGGTCTCCGGGCTCAGCAGCCGCACACCGTCCACGGTGCCGCCTCGGGAGATGACCGACAGGATTCTCGCGACCGATCGTGCGTTGGCATGCCCGTTCACTGCGCCCATATCCGCGCCGCGCCACGCCGGGGTGTTCGCGGACGAGGCCTTCACCAACGGTCCGAGAAATGTTTTGCGACGCACCATCGTCGGATCCGGCACGGCATCATCGGTCGGTGGGGGCGGCGGCACGACGTCGGCGATCCGATTCCAGTCGGCCTCGACGGCACCGATCTGGAAGTCGGCACCTAGCGGCCCGGCGATCTCGTCGGCGACAAACTGCCGCAAGGACTTTCCGGTGACGCGGCGGACGACTTCGCCGATCAGGTGGCCCTGACTGACCGCGTGATAGCCCGACGTGCTGCGCGAATCCCACCATGGTGCCTGCGCGGCCAGACGCGATGTTGCCAGTTCCCAGTCGTAGAGGTCCTCTTCGCTGAACGGCCGGTCCCAGCCCGAGACACCCGAGGTGTGCGACATCAGATGCCGCACCAGGATGTTCTCCTTGCCTGCGGCTGCGAACTCGGGCCAGTACGTCGCCACCGGCGCATCGGGATCGAGCGCGCCGCGATCAATCAGCATCAACGCGGCCAGGCACGTCACCATCTTCGTCGTCGACCACACGTTGGTGATCGTGTCCGACTCCCAAGGCAGGCTGTGCTCGGTGTCGCGGTAACCGCCCCACAGATCTACGGCGATATGGCCGTCGATGTCGACGACGATGGACGCGCCGAGCTCCTCGCTGCTGTCGAGGTTGGCTGCGAGCGCGTCACGCACCGCTGAGAACTCGGGGTCGCAGTGACCGTCAATCGCCATGTGATGCTCCTAGAATGCGGTGAACGGCCAGTTCGACGTAGTTGTCGGCGACGTCCTCGATGCTCAGCTCGCCCCCGTCGTGGAACCAGTTGCTGATGCCGTTGAGCATGTCGGTCAGGGCGAACGACGCCAATCGCGCGTCAGGAACGGTGAATTCGCCGCTCCGCATACCGGCGGTGATCACGTCGCGGACGCGTCGTTGGTACTGACGGCGATAGTCTTCGACAACTCCGCGGTGCTCGGGGGTGAGCGAGGCCAGCTCGTGCAGGCCGACGATGTACTCCACCCGTCGCCGATTCAGATGCACCAGGTGCGCGCGCACCAAAGACGACATGCGCTCGGTGGGGGTTCCGGCCGCGTCGAGCAGTGGCAGGTTCTCCTCGGCCGGTTCCTGCGTCACCGTCAGACAGATCGCGAACAGGATGTCTTCCTTGGACGGGAAGTGGTGGTAGAGACTGGCACCCTTGATGCCGACGGCGTCGGCGATATCGCGCATCCCCACGTTCGAGTAACCCTCACGCGCAAAGATATTCGCGGCGTTGGCGACGATGTCCTCTCGTCGTTGCCGAGTGCGCACCTGACGGGGGAGAGCGGTGACCTCGTATGGCTGCGTCATACCGTCTTCTCGACCGCCGCCAACAGTCGCAGTTCACGCTTGAGGATCTTGCCCTGCGGGTCGACGGGCAGTTCGGTCACGATGTGCACCGACTTCGGGGCCTTGTACGACGCCAACTCGGTGCGGCAGTACTCGATGATCGCGGCCGGGTCGGCGGTCACGCCGTCGCGGGCGATGACGAACGCCGTGACGGCCTCGGACCAGTACGGGTCGGGCACGCCGACGACGGCGGCGCGCAGCACGTCCGGGTGCGTGTGGATGGTGCGTTCCACTTCCTGCGACGACACGTTCATCCCTCCCGACTTGATCATGTCCTTCATTCGATCGTAGAAGAACAGGTTGCCGTCGGCGTCGATACGGACCATGTCGCCGGTATGCACCCAGTCGTCGCGGAATGCCTCGGCGGTGCGCTGGGGGTCCTTGAAGTAACCGAGCATGACCGACGGAGTGCGACAGAGCAATTCGCCGATCTCGCTCTCGTTGCCCGCAGGGTCGACGACCTTGATCTCGAGGTGGGTGACGGGCTTGCCGATCCACGACGCGTCGCCGTCGGGGATGTCGTCGAGGGTGGAGAACCAGCCGACCGAGCCGAGCTGGGAGAGTTCGGACTGTCCCCAGTAGGTGCCCCAGATCGCCTCGGGTGCGGCGGCGGCCCAGGCGCTGATCGTGTGTGGTGACACCTGGCCACCGTAGGTGAGGCAGCGCCGAACCTGGCTCACAGCCTCCGGGCCGAACTGTTCGTCACGGGCCAGGGCCAGGTAGAACGTCGGCGTCTGCGCGATGACGGAGATCTTTTCGGCGGCGATGATGCGCAGCGATTGAGCCGGGTCGACCGTCGCGGGCAGCACCAGGGTGGCACCCATCAGCGTGAGGGTCGTCATCGAGCCGAGTCCGGCGATGGTGTGGAAGGGCATGACGAAGAGCCAGGTGTCTTCCGGTCCCGTCCGCAGGCCCCAACTCCATGCAGGCGCGGTGGAGATGAGGAAGTTGCGGTGCGGGATCATCACGCCCTTGGGAGCCGCCTCGGTTCCCGAGGTGTAGATGACCATCGCGACGTCGTTCTCGTCCATCTCGACGTTCGGCTCGGTGGACGGCGTGTTCGCCGTCAGTGCGGCGTATTCGGAGCCGAACGTCACCAGGGTGGTGGTGTCGGGCTTCACCGAGGAGATGATCTCGGCGTAGGCCGGATCGGCCACCACCACAGTCGGTTCCGCGTGTTCGAGTTGGTGCTTCACTTCGGCGGCGCGGTACATCACGTTGATGCCGGTGAATGCCGCACCGGCTTTGAGCGTGCCGTAGTACGCCACCACCACGTCGACACTGTTACGAGCCATCGATGCGACGCGGTCACCCGTTGTCACCCCGAGATCGACCAGCAGGTTGGCGAACTGGTTGGCGCGCGAGTCGAGTTCGCCGTAGGTGGTGACCTCGCGGGTACCGTCCGCCGCGTAGCTGATGAACGCGACCTTGTTCGGCTGAGTCCGCGCATGGCGACGTAGCTGATCGCCGATGGTGGCGCGGCCGATGGGGGAGCGATGGTGAATGGCGGTACCGGGCACGGCGGACTCCTCGAGTTGCAGCTGTTAAAGGGCGGGGGAGAGTGCAGCGGAGTCGAACATCGGCTGCGAGAACGTCTCTGCCGCAACGATCTGCTCCACCGGATCACGGGTGAGCTTGCGCGGGAACGACTTCTCGGGATACCCGACGGCGATGTGCGCGGCGGTGATGTAGTCGTCCGGGATCCCGAGCAGTTCGCGAATGGCAGGTTCCTCGTGGCACAGCAACGTCGTCACCGCGGTCGCGACGCCCTGATCGCGCAGGCTCAGGCACAGGTTTTGGACGGTCGGATAGATGGACGCGCCGCCGACGACGGAGAGTCGGCCGAGTTCGTGGTCGGTGGGGTGTAGTCCGTCCAACGCTGCGCAGACCACCACGATGGCGGGTACCTCGGCGAGGTGGCGGGCGAAGTAGTCGGCGTCCTGCACAGTCTTGGGCAGTGCGCCGACGGCGACGGTTCCGCCGGTGATGCCGGCGAAGTAGGCGTCCCACATCGGCAGGTAGAGATCGGCGAGGGCCTGCTTGCGGGCGGCGTCACGCACGACGATCCACCGCACGGGCTGACGGTTGCCGCCCTGCGGGCCGAAGCGGGCTACGTCGAACGCGGCTTTGAACACCTCGTCGGGAACAGGATCGCTGAGGTACCGCCTGCAGGTGCCGGTGGTGCGCATCGCCTCGGTGAGTTCCATGGGTGTTTCCCTTCGCCTGTCCGCTGTTAGGTAGTGCCATGAAGCATCGTGTGGCGTGGGCCACATTGTCAAGGGTTCAGATCCTGCGAATTTCGAGATCTCTAATCCCTTGCGCCGAATTGCCTAACCATGGTTAGTTGAGCTGTCGGAGTCGGATGGAGCAGCGCGCAAACAGGAGGTACCGGTGTCCACAGATGCAGCAACGGCAGCGGAGACCGTGGATGGGGTGGATCGGAATCGGCTGTCGCGCGCTCTCACCGCGGCGAATCTGCCCACGCTGGTGGCGGTGCTCTATCAGTTGACCGGCGATCGCACATGGCTCGCCGATCCGTATCGCCCCACCCGTAGTCGGGGCATGGACAACAACGACACGGGCGGGTTCGACGACGCGGTTGCCGACCGCATCCGCGCCGCTGCGCTCGACGCGATCTGCGCGTTCCACGAGGGTGCGCCCATGGCGGTGCCCGCGCCCGATTCGGAGCACCTGGTCGAGATGATCAGCGTGGCCGTCGGTGAGCAGGTTCCTCCCGAGTTCGGCGTCATGGTCGCCGAAGACATGGGCTTCACCGCCTCGGACACTCCGGTAGCTGCTCCGAACGATCTGTCGGTCATCGTGATCGGTGCCGGCGTCTCGGGGATGCTCGCCGCCATCAAGCTGCACGAGGCGGGCATCAGTCACGTTGTGCTCGAGAAGAACTCCGACGTGGGCGGCGGCTGGTTCGAGAACACCTACCCCGGTGCCGGCGTCGACACCCCCAGTCACCTGTACTCCTACTCCTTCGCGCCGCGGGCGTGGAGCACGCACTTCGGCAAGCGCGACGAGGTGTGGCAGTACCTCAGTGATGTCGCTTCCGAACATGATCTGCGGCAACGTATTCGCTTCGACACCGAGGTGGCGACGGCCGAGTACGACGCGCAGAGGCAAGGCTGGACCGTCACGACAGTCGACGGCGAGATGCTGACCGCCGACGTGGTGATCACCGCGACCGGTCAGCTCAATCGGCCGAAGGTGCCGAAGATTCCCGGGCTCGAGTCGTTCGACGGCCCGATCTTCCACACGGCGAACTGGCCGGCCGAGTTGGATCTGACCGGCAAGCGCGTCGCCATCGTCGGAACCGGGGCCAGTGCCATGCAGGTGCTGCCGGCCATCGCGTCGACGGTGGGGCATGCGACGGTGTTCCAGCGTTCGCCGCAGTGGGTGTCGTCGAGCGATGTGTACTTCACCGAGATGGGCGACGACGCCAACTACCTGATGGATGTCGTTCCGCTGTACCGGCTTTGGTATCGGACCAGGCTCGCCTGGAACTTCAACGATCGGGTGCACAGCTCGCTGCAGGTCGATCCCGAGTGGGAGCATCCGCAGCGCTCGATCAACCCGATGAACGACGCCCATCGACGCGTCTTCACTCGCTACATCGAAGCCGAGCTCGAGGGTCGACCCGATCTGATCCAGAAGTCGCTTCCCGATTACCCGCCTTTCGGCAAACGGATGCTTCTCGACAACGGCTGGTACGCCGCGCTCAAGCGAGACAACGTCACCCTCATCGCCGACGCCGTCGCGTCCATCACCGCCAATTCGGTTGTTGCGCGCGATGGCTCGGAGACCGAGGTCGATGTAGTGATCCTGGCGACGGGCTTCGAGACCCACAAGCTGCTGACGCCGATCGACGTGCGCGGACGATCGGGTGAGTCCATCCGCGATATCTGGGGCCCGGAGGATGCGCACGCATATCTCGGCATCACCGTCCCGGACTTTCCGAACTTCTTCATCACCTGCGGTCCCGGAACAGTATTGGGTCACGGGGGCAGTTACATCACCATCGCCGAGTGCCAGGTGCGCTACATCGTCGATGTGTTGATCGACATGGTGGACAAGCGAATCGCAGCCATCGAATGCAAGGCCGACGTCGAGGCTGAGTACGTCCGTAAGCACGACGAGGCGCACGCGAAGATGATCTGGTCGCACGGCGGCATGGACAACTGGTATCGCAACGATGCCGGGCGGGTGGTCTCGACATTGCCATGGCGAATCGTCGACTACTGGGAGATGACGCGGCGGGCCGATCTGGACGACTTCGTCACCGAGCCCCGTCGGGCCTAGTTCGCTCGGAAAGTGTTGTCAGAAAGCAATGTTGATGTCGCGGGAGATGGCGAATCCGTGGTCGCCGCTGTAGCAGGCGATGCCGGCTTCGGTGGAGCGGCAGAAGGTGCCGGTCACTCCGACGACCTGGCCGTATTCGAGTACTCGCGGTTCGCCGTTGTTCGGGTCTCCGACGAAGATGCCCTGATTGGTGCAGATCTGTTCGACGGTGTCGTCCTGGTTGATCTTCACCCCGTAGGTGTTGTTCGCGGCATTGGAGCACTCGCGCCCGGTGTTTCCCGGCACCGAGTAACGCACCTGACAGCCCACAATGGTTCCGGGTGCGTTGTACGAGTTGAAGCCGCAGAACACGTTGCCGCTGGGGGACTGGAAAAAGTATTGGCCGCCGGGTTGTTCGTAATCGCGGGCATCGACGTTGACGTCGTCGCGATTCGGGGCAGGTGGCACAGCGGGAATGCCCTGCTCGACGGGGATGGTCGGTACCGGAGCCACGTCAGGGATTTCACCGGTGGGCCCGGGGCCGCTACCGCCGTCGGAGTCGGTGTAGCCGTTGGCCGACGGCGCTGCGGCTGCACTGGTGGTGGGCGGGGACGCGGTTCCGGCGGGTTCCTCGGATCCGCAGGCGACGGGTGCGAAGCCGGTAGCGGCGATCAGTGCGCACGTGGCCACGACTCTGCGGACTCGACTCATTCGTTCGTCCTCACCGGTGGCTGCCGAGTGCAGCACCTCTGCCCAATTCATCGAACGGGCCAAGTGGTCTGTTAACGTCGGTCGGGTCACGACCCCGTCACGAATCGGTATACGAGTGGTCCTTTTGTCGCGGTGGCTGCGAGGGTTGGTCGGGTAACGGCTCGAGCGGCGCTCGATGTTTCAGGTTCGGGCTCGAATGAGTGGTCCGGTGCCCCGAGCGAACCGGTATTCCATTGTGCGACATGAGCGGAAGGCGTGCGGTATGCGAAAGACGTTGCGGCGAGCGGTCGTATCGATCGCACTGACAGTTCCGTTGCTGCTCGGCGTCGGCCTGGGAACGGCTGTGGCAGCGCCGCAGACCACGCTGCTGCAGGTTCCAGTAGTGACCGGTTTTCAGATCGCGCAGGGAGCAGTGCCCGGTGGGCTCTTTCAGGCCATTTCGATGAAGGCCACGGTCGGGACCGAGCCGGGTGTTCTGCTGTTGTCCGCGGCGAATATCGCGCCATATGCAGATCAGTATCCGTACCGAAGTCTCGGTGTGACTTGGCGGAACTGGGACATCGGATTCCGTGGAACCGTAGGACTGCGGCACTGGCAGGAGGACCCGAACCCGGGACCGCCCAACGACCTCCCGCCGCAGCGCACAGAACAGTTACCACTCGAGGTCGCGCTGCCCACGGGTAGTGGCTGGGTCGAAATCACCGTGACTCACTACCGCGATTACTACGACGGCGAGCCCTACATCGACACGCTGATCCCCGGCAAAGGCTTGATTTACGTGCCCTGAGCGCACCTACGAAAGGAAACTCGATGAGGAAAACGATCCGCTGCGGCTTCGCCGCCCTGGCGCTGTCCGTCCCCCTGGCCTTCGGCGTAGGTGCCGGAACTGCAACCGCTGCGCCGCAAGAGTCGGTACTGCAGGTGCCTGTCGTCACCGGGCCGGAATTCGTCCCCGCGGGCGTTCCCGGAGGGCTTTTTCAGACCATTCCCATTCGCGCGGTGGTCGGCGAGAAGCCGGGTGAGGTGCGCTTCTCGGTCGCCGACATCCGGCCGTACTACTACCAGTTCGCTTACCGGCATCTGACGGTCAACTGGCGCAACCTGTCCACCGGTGAGGCGGGCTCCGCCGGCTTGCGGCACTGGAACGACGAGATCGATCGGACTCAGCCGGCCAATCAGGGTGGTCCGCAGGCCTACCGCCTGCCGACCGAGGTGACGGCTCGAACGGGTGCGGGTCCGGTATTTGTGACGGTGACCCACGACCGCGAGAATCCCGATGCGTCGAATGCTCTGATCCCCGGGCTGGGTGTGTTGTTGGTGCCGTGATGTGTGGCAACGGTCGTTGTGCTGCAATACGTTCCACGCTCGAATATGCCTGATCTGCCGGCTGATTCAGAACAACGTGGGCGCGGTGTAGCGGCCGTTCCGTGCTTCGCT
Source organism: Rhodococcus sp. NPDC078407 (assembly GCF_044542515.1). Classification (NCBI taxonomy): domain Bacteria; kingdom Bacillati; phylum Actinomycetota; class Actinomycetes; order Mycobacteriales; family Nocardiaceae; genus Rhodococcus; species Rhodococcus sp. NPDC078407. The sequence continues at coordinate 53,676 of NZ_JBITUQ010000012.1, forward strand.
GAGTCGGGCGCTCCAGCGCTGCACGAGCCACATTTCGACGAGCTCGGGGCTGGTGCCGATGTCGGTGGCCCATGCGGTGATGAGTTCGACGTAGCGGTCGTAGCGGCGACGAGTGAACCCGGTGACGGACGGGTCTTCGAGCCACCCTTCGTGGATGAGGGTCGAGACTCGTATTGGTCGATCAGCTGCGCCGGACCGCCGTAGACCGACGCCTTCACCGCCCACAGGAAAGTCGCCATCAATGACATTCCGACGCCGGGGGCATCGGGCCAGCCGGACCAGGTCGAGTTCGGATGGTCGGGCACTGCGCGGTTGCGGACGCAGCTGTCGAGGACAACGAGCGTCTTGGCGACGGGGTTCTCGTCGGGACGGCTGAGGTGCGGGTTCATGACGTCGGGGAATCGCCGCATAGCCCTGCGGTGCCGGTGACTGCCCTGCCAGGCTGCGCAGAGAAATAGCAGTCCGAGCGAATCGTGTTCGCCTACAGCCAGATCGGTGCCGATTCGTAGATCGTTGCGCTGCACGGTGGCGTCGCCGTATTCGACTATTTCGCCGTCGAGGTTGCGGCCGCGCAGCCGCAGATCATGACCTGCTCGGTCGAGGTGCCCGTTCCACCAATCCAGGTCTACCTCCACACCGTCGTCGAGGACATGTAGGTCGTAGCTGCGGTGCTGACACCACTGCACACAGGCCGTGGGAGGCGGGAACCCCTCGTCGAGTCGTGACATACCGCCATCGAAGCATCGGGTACCGACAGATTCGGTGCCGTTTTCGATGTCCCTGCGAACTGTCGGTCTCATATGGAACTGTGGGGTCTGGTTAGCCATCAGAACGAACAGGGGAGTGCCGGTGACCGTTGCCGACAATGCTGTCGACAGGCCACTCGTCGACGTGGTGATCGAAGCCATCGACGCGGACAATGACCTGTCCGACGAGGCCAAGTACTTCGTTCTCGCAGCCCTGGAAGGGCCGACAGCACTACAAGAGCTACTCGACGGCATCTCGACCCCGCACGTTCCGGAGCCGTCGGGTAGCAAGCTTGTCGAGGAGCCGGTCGGTGCATTTCTGACCTCGATCACTGTCGCGGGATTCCGCGGCATCGGGCCCAAAGCTGCGCTGGAGCTACACCCCGCGCCGGGCATCACGATCGTCAGTGGCCGCAATGGATCGGGCAAGTCGAGCTTTGCCGAGGCCCTCGAATTCGCGATCACCGGTTCGAGTTACCGCTGGGAGAACAAGGCCAAGCTGTGGGCCGATACCTGGCGCAATCTGCATCAGGGAGATCCGTGTGAGGTGCGGGTGGGGCTCACGATCGAAGGGTCCGAACCGACGGTAGTCGGTGTCGACTGGACCTCCGATGCCGCGCTGAAGGGATGCTCCACCTGGACTCAGGTGGGAAAGCAGAAGCGCAGTACCGGCACCGATGCACTTGGGTGGAAGTCAGCCGTCGAATTGCATCGTCCGATCCTGTCCTACGACGAGATCGGCGGACTGTTCGACGCGACGCCGTCCACCCTGCACGACGCACTGGCCAAACTCCTCGGACTCGACGAGATCACCGATGCCGAGAAGCGACTGGCAGCGGTCCTCAAGGAGGTCAAGGAGCCCCGGCAACGAGCAGCGGAGAGCCTGCGCCAGCTCAAGAACTCGTTGTCGGATGCGTCGGACGATCGTGCGAAAAATGCTGCAGCCCTGGTCAGGAAGCGGGTTGCGGATCTCGACGCGGTGCTGGCGCTGGCCACTGGAGTCGACGCACCGGCATCGCCCGCACTCATCGGCTTGAAGCGGCTCGCAGCGTTGAGCGCACCGACGCAGCAGCGTGTCGACGAGGTGGTGGCCGAGCTTTGGGCGGCTGCGGCCGATACCGCGGATTCGGCTGATGAGGCACTGTCGGTGGTGGAGCAGCGCAACGACCTACTCGATGCGGCAATGCGACTGCACAGCGAGACGGGCACTATCGAGTGCCCGGTCTGCGCGGCGGGGACGCTCGACGATGCGTGGGCCGAGCACTCGCGGGCGCAGCTTGCCGAGCAGAGCCAGAAACTGGCCGCCTACAAGAACAGCCGCCGCCGACTCGACCAAGCGCAACGCGCCGCAGTCGAACTGAGGAACGGAATCGCCGACGCCACCGCAGTGGAGGGCGTCGACCTGCCTTCCTTGTCCGAGTATCAAAAGTCCGTCGCCGCGGCGCGAGAGCAACCGTCGCGTTCTTCCGGTGTGGCGGATCACTTGGCTACGACGCTCCCGGCGGTTATCGAGTCTGCTGATGCGCTGCGCACCGAGGCCGAGGAAGCGGCGGCTCAGCGTGAGGACACGTGGGCACCGATTGCTGGACGGCTGGCCGCGTGGGCCACTCTCGAATCCGCGGCGCGAGAGGCGGATGATGCCGTCAAGAACGTCGACACCGCCAAGAAGTGGATTGCCTCGCATGCCAAGCAATTGAGGGATCAGCGGCTTGCGCCGATTGCCGAGCAGGCGCGCGACATTTGGGCGGAGTTGCGCCAGGAAAGCAATGTCGACATCGGTGCTATCAACTTGGTGGGTCACAACACCAGCAGGCGAGTGGTGATGACCGGCTCGGTCGACGGCGTGGAGTCCGAGGCACTATCGGTGATGAGTCAGGGCGAGCTGCATGCGTTGGCATTAGCACTGTTCATACCGAGAGCGACTACGCCGAACAGTCCGTTTCGATTCATCGTGCTGGACGACCCTATCCAGGCGATGGATCCGGCGAAGATCGATGGCTTCATCAAGGTGCTGTCGACGCTTGCGAAGACCAGGCAGGTCATCGTGTTCTCACACGACGACCGATTGGCCACTGCAATCAGGCAACTCGCAGTCGACGCGCGACTGGTGGAAGTGATGCGCGAACCAGGTTCCAACATCAGTGTTTCCGAGACGCAGAATCAAGCGACCCGGTATTGCAACGATGTGCGGGCATTGGTGTTGGACGAGAATGTGCCCGAGGACGTCAAGCGGCGAGTTGCGCCGGGCTTGTTCCGGTTGGCTCTGGAATCGGCTGCGCAGCAGGTGTTCTACGCAAAGCAACACCGGGCGGGGGAGTCTCGGATGGCGACCGAAGAGCGGTGGTCGTCAGTGCACAAGACGCGCAACAAGATTGCGCTGGCCGTGCACCAGGATTCCGAACGCGACCTATCGCAGTGGCTGGGCTTCCGCACCGAACGTTTCCCAACGCTCCATATCGCGAATGCCGGTACTCATAACGGTGCCGATCGACCGATCACCTGGGAAGTGGTGAACGATTTGAAGAAAATGGTCGACGGGATCCTCGCCGAATGACTACGACAACGTCGCCAGCAGTTGCGCTCCGCAACGCGGAATTGCTGCTCGACGGAGGTGTTAGTCCGGCAGGCGGTTCGGCGCGTCTGGCCGCGTTCCTCGCTCGCCAGGCGTTGGAGGAGTTGGTGATCGGGCGATGTGTGGGGTTGGGTGTCGACATCGAGCGGCCGAGTATGCGATCGAGGTTGGTGATCTTGCGGTCCCTCGACACAGCCGAGAACGCCGACGCTGCCGCGATGGCATGGGACAGGTTGAGCAATGCCTGCCATCACCACGCGTATGAACTCGCACCGACGGTCACCGAAGTGCGGCACTTGTGTGGAGTGGTGGCCGTGTTGTTGGAGCGCAAATGTCGACCGAACCGATCGGTGCCGGTGTAGCGGCATTCATCGACCCTATGATGGATATACAGAGCTAGCAGTGGCTGTCCGTCTTGGCGCGCAAGGTCATTGTCAAGGGCGTTTGGCAGGTGCACTTCGTTACCGGCAAGGTGGTTCCGTGTCGTTACGCATTGGTAATTTTTCATTATAATCGGTACGGAAAAGTCACCGAGCGGCCCCGTTTCAGCATTCGGTATTCGGCATTATTGTTCAAACACCCACCGTCATCAATTTGGCCAGATGGCGACTCTCAAACGCATCCGCAGCAACGGCGAAAAGTACGAGCTGGACGTCGCCGCCCGACCTGGGGATGTCGCGCGGATGCAGGGATTCTGCCTAATTCCCGATGTACCGCGCAGTTTTGGTTCTGGTCGCGAGCAACTGCCCGGCAGGCCCGGAGAATGGTGAACGCCTCGAGCTAGAAGGTCAGGATGTGTTGGATTCGACTGACATTGAAATCTCGCTGACTGACGAACTTGATACGTGGTCTGACACCCCATCTTGACGACCGAAAGGATGGGGGCGTCAGCGGTGCGCGTCGAACAGCATTTTCTTGAACAGCCGGTTTTGCGGAATTGTCAGCATCCGTACGCTTTTTTGGAATGAGGGGCGTGATAGTAGATAAGCGGCGGGCGCGACCGATGGGATACGGAGACTTCGTTAGCGCTGTCTCGGTTGACCCCGGGGGATACCCCTGGAGAGCATTTGCCTTAGCCCAGATTGGAGAAAGGAGCTATTATTCTTGGCGTCGATGGAAGGTTGGTAAAAAGACGCACGCCAATTACGGTATGACTGCATAGAAATCGAATTAGAATAGCGTGACGTCACACTTTGGTTCTTTCGCAATTATTTCAACATCTGATTGTAGATCTTTAGGAATCGCTTTCAGTAACGAGTCGAGCGATTTTACTGCTTCCGCATAATCGCTGACTCCGCATGTAGCAATAGTGAGACTGTCATATTCTCGGATTTCAACATCAGAGTTTTCGGTTCCTATTACAACACCCATCCGAAACTTGTTTTTCGCACTAGCTCTGACTATTTTACCCACCGCAGTTGGCAAAGACTCATTCGCTTTCTGAAAGAGCACTGGAATGGGTCGGATTTGGCCACCGACTTTGGCGAATCCGTCTATACCTTTGTTTCGCTCTACTGGTTGAATGTCAAGCATTTCCATCCTACTGCGTTCCAAACCTGACTTAGAGCGGTAAGAATTGACTCCTTTCTCCATGAGAGCCGACCGCGTCTTTACGGGAGCGTCCAGCCTAGCCTGGGTGAGTGTGATTGCATCGCTGGATTTATCTATACCTAGATAGGAACGGCCAAGCAGTTTCGCAGCTATAAGCGTTGTTCCGCTACCGCAGAACGGATCCAATACCATATCGCCGGGTTCGGTAGTGAGTTCGATGATGCGCTCCAAAAGTAGGATTGGCTTTTGAGTTGGATACCCGGTGCGTTCCTTCGCTTTCGGATTTAAGAATGGAATTGACCAGACATCAGACAGTGGTACCCCCTTTTTTTCTTTCATTAGCTCGGGGTCGCCGGATGCAGACTGCTTGTATGCCGCTTTGCCATCCGCGTTGCGTTCGCGTTTTTGAAAGATCTGATCTATATTTGTTGTTGCGGAGTAGGCCTCGAAGGTGGGAATAAATTTGAAATCGGATGATTTACTATAGAAGTAGATGTTTTGATGATTGTTGAGGAGGCCTTTCTTGGAGTTCGACCATCTCTTGTAGCTCCAGATTATTTCACTTTGAAAGTTTTCGATGCCGAACACTTTGTCAAGTAGCACTCTTATGTGGTGAGACGCTGCTTTATCGCAATGCAGGAAGATGCTGCCGGTGTCTTTCAGCACGCGTCTCATTTCGATTAGCCGTAGTTCAAGAAATGAGATGTAGGCACCGATCGATTCCCAAGTGTCCTCAAACTCGAACTTCTGCTTCGCACCCTTTGAACTCAGGCGATGCGTACGTTGACTAAAGAAAGGCGGGTCAAGGTAGATCAAGTCAACCGACCCCGTCGGCAATTTCGACAGGATCTGCAGGTTATCGCCTTCGTGCAGCATGGTTATCCTCCGGTTTTTTCAGATCCTATCATCTCCAGAATTTCGAGAAGGTCGATCCCGGTGTACTGCTCGATGAACGCCCACGAGTCCGCTGCGAAGTGGCACTCGCCACCCATCTCGGTATAAATAGTTTTGATTTTCTGTTGAATCTTGATTGCTTGCGCGCGGTTCGGCGCGTAAAACATTACGCGAATCGGGTGATACCCGGCTTCCTTAATGTTCAAGACCCGCGCGTGCTCCTTTGCAATATGGTCACCATCGGTAGTCGCGTCTCGCCACTTGATCTCGATTGCATCTTGGCCGTTTAGCGCGTCTATTTCGAAGGTCTTTGGTCGCGAACTCTGTGTGTTAGCGATTCGAGTCTTAACCGCGTCCGGGTACTTCAGCTTGATGCAGAGCGCGGCCGCGTCCTCAAGAAAAGCCCCAGCATATTTGTACAAGAATCGTCCCTTGTTTTGGTACACATCGATCAGCCGACCCTCCTCTTCGGCAATTCCAAGGACTTTGTACAGCAGATAGTGAGAATTATCGTCCTGCTCCATCTCAGTCACACGTTTCGCGATCTGAGAACCGAGCTGTAGCGAATGTTTGTCTGCAAGGTCCTTGATTGATTCATACGCGCCCATGGCAAGCCAATCTCTCGGTCCGAGACGAACGCCGACTGCAGCGCACCTAGCGTAGATCGCAGCCGCAAGACAGGTTGCGGCCCAGTCGCCACGGCTAAAACTATAGGAAGGCTAATGGTATTAGCGACGTTTCAACCCGGCGTGTCGAGTTTCGACGTTGGGCTGATCTGCTGACCTGAGCGGTCCGGACTGTTCCGCCGGGTGAGTCGAGGGTGGCTCGCTGCGGCTCGACCGGTGCGGATCGGAATATTCTTCCCGGTCTTTTTCTCGTGATGTGCACGAGGGCTTTCGGTGTCACTGCGGTGTGGCGTCGGCGGTATTCGAGCCCGGGTAGCCGGCGCGGTTCGCCGAACAAGGTCCGAACGCGCACGACTCGCGGCTTCATCGTGTTTGGTGTAGCGCTTCAGGTCTTCCGCCTTGAACGGCACTCCAACCATCAGCACTCGCAGAGGCGCTGAATGGCCGTCTCGTCGAGCTCTTTTGTACGACGACTTCGGTGCCGATCAACAAGCGGAGAGGCGACAGCTAGTCCTTGATCTGGCGAAACGTGTCTGGTCCGTGGAGCGAGTTTCCGCATTTCGAGTGTGAACGGCTGGTGGTTTTTCGCGTATCAGGTAGCTGAGCCTAGGTCGCACCATGGCGGTGACTGCTTGGCCGACATCGCTACCCCGCAAGAATATGCGGGTGTGTCGGGCAGGTGGCATCGGACCCGACAGTGTCCCGAGTGGTCTCGGGCCTGGCCTGTTTTGTTCCGCGTGTGCTCGCAGGGATCGACAACGCCCGCGCGGAGGCTTGCGCTGCGGCGTGGGCACACGCCGGTGATCGCGCGCCCAGTCACGAGATTTCTGCGCAGAACCCGATCGTGATCGACCTCGCTGCCACCCCGTTCACCGCCCATTCGGAGTAAGAAGAAGCAACACCGACCTACAAACGCGGAATCGGATTCCACCACTTGCTGGCCTTCGTTGATCACGGCAAGGCCGGTACCGGAGAACCCGCCGCAGCATTTCGAGGTCCAGGAAACGCAGGCTCGAACTCCGCCGTCGACCACATAGACGTGATCGGAAAGCATTGGCACAGTCGCTATTCACCGCCATTCACCGCCATGCAGCGACCTGGAAGGAATGTGCTGACTGCGCTGGCGCGAGTGACCGTCACATTCCTGACCTGACTGCACCGGCAGCAGGTGTCGTGCTCGATCGGCTTCGGGCTCACCGACTCCGTGGTCGACGCTCTAGATGCTGTTCCTTAGAATGCATGGTCTGTTGCCGTCGACTCGGAGGAAAGGTCGGCGATGGTGCAAGGGTCATTGACGCCACCGCAAACGATCCCACCAACATGAAGGTCAGCCTCTCGGGCATTGGAACCGAGCGCCCAATCGATCGGCAAGGCCGACACGCCTTGCCCGATCGAGGTGAGCGACATCGAAATTCACAATCCCGGCCCGCTTAGGCCACCAAGTCAGCAGGAAGAAAGATCGAGGCTAGGACGGTCACTGAGCAGCCTCGTCGAAACCGTCAACCTCATCGAGGCCAAAGGCTCATCTCTGCGCAGCATGACCGAAGGTTTCGATACCGCTATCATGGGCGGCCAGCGACACACCATATCTCGGGTTTACTCGCCGGGTTCGAGCGAGACCTCGTCACAGAACGTGCCGTGGCCGGCCTCGCCGGTTCGCGGGCCCCCGGCCGCATCGGCGGGCAACCGGCCAGGATCGACGCCGAAGAGGCCCGCAACATTCGCCCAATGCCAGACGACGGCACAGCGAGAACAGAGATCGCAGCAGTGCTTGGAATCGCAAAAGCGACCCTCTATCGCAATCTCAGCGTGTCTGTGCGCTTACGGATTAACCGACCCTCGGCGCGCTCTGGATGCCCTCGATGGTTGCATTCAGCATCCTCGACCCGTTCGAGTGCCTATCGGAGCTGGCCGTGCCACCCAGCGTGGTTGCACGATCTATGCAGATCCGTGATCTACCTCTCGGCGATCTCACGCAGGAGTAGGTATTGCCGTTGCCATCGCCCTGATCCTTTTAGGACTCCGGGGACGCTGGTCGCTTTACTAGGGTGTTTACTTGAATGACATGATCAAAGGCACTGGCTCGCCGCATGTCCGGCCGGGCGTCTAGAAGGGTTGAGCACGCATGGCGAGGTTGAATTTCAAAGCGGTCGAGGAGCGGGTCGCTCACCTCGGCAATCGTGAATCCTACGATCGCGAATTCATCTTCGACCTGCTGCTGGCCTACGGGAAGCCGAAAAGCAACGTCACTCTCCTACGCAACGGATCGCGGAACGTAGCGACCGACCCCGATCGCGAGGTCGCCCAAAAGAACGTCGTGTACTTCCGTGAGACCAACCGGGAACCACTGGCCGACATCGAGGAGCTTCGGACCTCACCGGCGGTAATGCGCTACAACACACGGTTCGTCATTGTCACCAACTACGACGAACTCGTCGCCGTAGACATGAAGACGGCGGAGAACAAAGTCTTCCCGATCCGAGACATCGCTAAACACTTCACATTTTTCCTGCCCTGGGCAGGCATGGAGAAGGCCCAGTACACCTCCGAAGCACACGCTGACGTCAAGGCTGCGGAACGGATGGGCAAGCTGTTCGATGAGCTCCTCGCAGCCAACCCGAACCTGATCCACCAGGCGCATGGCCGCCATGCCTTGAACGTGTTCTTCACTCGGCTGCTGTTCTGTTTCTTCGCCGAGGACACCGGAATCTTCGACGATAACCAGTTCTCAAGGGCGGTCGGCTCACACACCCAGGCCGACGGCTCGGATGTCGCGGCCTTCCTCACTGATCTGTTTGCTGCGCTGGACACCGAGGCGGCCGGTGAAAGGCCGCACTACCTGTCGGCGTTCCCGTATGTCAACGGTCGCTTGTTCGAGGTTTCGACACAGCATGTGGTTCCTGGCTTCACCCAACATTCCCGCGCCTTGCTGCTCGATCTCGGGGCGCTGGACTGGAGCGAGATCAACCCCGACATCTTCGGATCTATGTTCCAGGCCATCGTCACACCGGGGAAGAGATCGGATCTTGGTCAGCACTACACATCGGTACCGAACATTTTGAAGACGATCGAACCACTGTTCCTCGATGGTCTCAAAGTTCAGTTCGACTCAAGTTTCGACAACGTCACCAAGCTGGAGAGATTGCTTGAGCGGATCGGCCAGATCAAGGTTTTCGACCCCGCATGCGGCTCGGGGAACTTTCTGGTCATCGCCTACAAAGAGCTCCGCCGACTGGAGCACGCGATCCTTGAACGCCTTGCCGAGCTAAGCGCCAAGCATCAAGTCCTGTACGCGGTATCGAAGATCGACATCGAAAACCTCTACGGCATCGAAATCGACGACTTCGCCGTCGAGGTAGCGATCCTGTCACTCTGGATCGCCAAGCACCAGATGAACCGCGAGTTCAAGGAAAAATTCGGAGTCGAGATTCCACTGATTCCGCTCAAGGAGACCGGTCAGATTCACGCTGACAACGCCACGCGCGTCGACTGGAATGTCATTTGTCCGAATGACGCCCGGTCCGAGATCTATTTAATTGGAAACCCACCATACGCCGGCTCTAAGACTCAACAACCGGCCCAAAAAGAAGATTACGGGTTTGTTTTCAAGGATCGTCCGTACTCGAAGAATCTCGACTACATCGCGCTCTGGTTCATGAGGGGTGCTGACTATATCGCGGGAACGGCCGCCGAACTCGCTTTCGTCACTACGAACTCCGTTGCCCAGGGTGAGCACGTCGGACTCATGTTTCCGGCAATATTCGGCCAGGGGGTCGAAATTGGATTCGCCTACACCTCGTTCAAATGGGAGAACAACGCGAAGCGAAATGCCGGAGTGACTGTCGCCGTGATCGGGTTACGAGCTATTCGCACTGGCCCAAAATATATATACACCGACGACCTGAAGATTACCGCGAAAAACATTAACGGATATCTCGCCGACGGCGCGAATGTCTTTGTCGATAGGCGAAATACCCCGCTTGGCGCACCACGGCCAGCGATGGTCTTTGGGTCGATGCCGCGAGATGGTGGCGGCCTGATTCTGTCACCGGCGGAGCGAGACCAACTGATCAGCGAGGATCCTCGATCCGCTGATCTGATCAAGCGGTATATGGGTTCGTCCGAGCTAATCAATGATGGTGAACGTTATTGTCTGTGGATCGATGACGGCTCCCTGGCCGCAGCACGGTCGATCCGCTCGATCGCAGGCAGGCTCACCCGAGTCGGCGCCGATCGCGCGGAGAGCAAGGCTGCGAGCACCGCCGCCTACGCGGCTAAGCCTCATCGATTTGTCCAAATCAGCTACAAGTCGACGGATTCAATCATTATCCCTAGCGTCTCATCTGAACGCCGCGAGTACATCCCGATGGGCTATCTAGGCCCGAACACCGTCGTGTCTAACCTTGCGTTTGCTGTGTACGAGCCGGAGCCATGGCTGTTCGCTCTTTTGACGTCACGGATGCATATGGTGTGGACACGAGCTGTTGGCGGCAAGATGAAGACCGACTACCGGTATTCCAGCACCATCGTTTACAACAATTTTCCGGTGCCCCCGTTGCTGGACGCGGTGACGGAGAAGCTGACGCTGGCAGCGCTGCGAGTGTTGGACGTCCGGGAGTATCACTGCGAGAGGACTCTTGCTGAACTCTACGACCCGGACAAGATGCCTGATGATCTCCGGTCAGCGCATGCAGAGGTTGACACGCTGGTGGATTCGATCTATTCCAAGACCGGTTACGAAGCCGATGAGGAGCGATTGTCGGACCTCTTCGCTATGTATGAGGCAATGACAATCGAGGAGCAGGCGAAACCCGCGATGAGGAGCAAGAAGTGAGTGGTGCCGTGAACGTCGTTGATGTGACTTACGCGCAGACCGGGGCGTCGGTGAACACTGACGCGTTGGGTATGCGAGAGATGCAGCAGCGGGTATTCGCGAAGCGCACCGCCCAGCATCTGTTGATTAAGGCTCCACCGGCGTCCGGCAAGTCGCGGGCGTTGATGTTCGTCGGCTTGGACAAGCTGTTCAACCAGGGCCGCACGAAGGTGATCGTCGCGGTTCCAGAACGCTCCATCGGTGCATCGTTTTCCTCGACGAAGTTGACCTCAGATGGGTTCTTCGCGGATTGGGAGGTCAAACCCGAGCGGAATCTGTGCACGCCCGGATCGTCGGCAGGCAAGGTCGATGCGTTCATAGACTTCCTGGCCTCCGATGATTCGATCCTGGTGTGCACTCACGCGACGCTGCGCTTCGCATTCGAACGGCTGGCGTCAGCAGAGTTCAACGGCACGGTGCTGGCGATCGACGAGTTCCACCACGTCTCCGCCGATATAGAGGGCAGCCGTTTGGGCGCGCTGCTCAAGGACGTAATGGCTGGTTCGGATGTGCATATCGTTGCGATGACCGGCTCGTATTTCCGCGGCGATTCGGTTCCGGTGCTGTCCGCCGCCGATGAGGCTCAGTTCACGCCGGTGACGTTCAACTACTACGACCAGCTCAACGGCTACCGCTATCTGAAATCACTGGGGATCGGGCACCACTTCTATCAGGGCCGCTACACCGAGGCAATCGCCGACATCTTCGATCTGGACAAGAAGACAATCGTGCACATCCCGAACGTGAACTCCGGTGAGTCGACCAAGGACAAGATCGAGGAAGTCGGGTTCATCATCGACACGATCGGTGAGGTGATCGACACTGAACCCGGCACCGGCATCATCCGAATCCGTCGCGCAGACACCGGGCGGGTGTTGCGAGTGGCTGACCTGGTCGACGATACCGACCAGAACAAACGGGCCGACACCTTGCACTATCTGACGTCGGTGGCCGCGAAAGAGCGCGACGGCGTCGACATCATCATCGCTCTCGGCATGGCCAAGGAGGGGTTCGACTGGCCATTCGCCGAGCATGCGCTGACCGTCGGATATCGGGCGTCTCTGACGGAAATCATCCAGATCATCGGCCGGGTGACCCGCGACAGCCCCGGCAAGGCGCATGCGCAGTTCACCAACCTGCTCGCCGAGCCGGACGCCGAGCGCGGCGAGGTAACGGTCTCGGTGAACAACATGCTCAAGGCGATCACCGCATCGCTGCTGATGGAACAGGTTTTGGCCCCCAACTTCGCGTTCAAGGCCAAACGCGGAAACGACGACGCTCCAGAACCGGGGACCATCAAGATCAAGGGATTCAAAGAGCCATCGAGCGAGCGCGTCAAGCAGATCGTGGAGACCGACCTGAACGACCTCAAGGCCAACATTCTGCAGAACGAGACGTTCGCGAAGGCCGCCGCCGGCAGTGTCGACCCGGAAACGACGAACAAAGTCTTGATCCCCAAGATCATCCGAGAACGCTACCCAGACCTCACCGAAGAGCAGGTCGAGGAGGTTCGGCAGCAGGTCGTCGTGGACTCAGTAATCAAAAACGGTGAGGTCAAGCAGGTCGGTGACAAACGGTTCATCAAGATGGCCGACACATTCGTCAATATCGACGACGTCAACATAAACCTGATAGATACCATCAACCCGTTCCAGCGGGCGTTCGAGGTGATGTCGAAGTCGGTGACACCGTCAGTACTCAAGATTATCTCCGATGCAATCACCTCGACGCGAGTCGTAATCAGCGAAGAGGAGGCGCTCGCACTGTTCCCTAAGATCCAGACATGGGTCACAGTTCACGGGAGGCGTCCCGACGTGCGATCCGATGAGCCCACCGAAAGACGCTACGCCGAGGCACTGCTCTTTCTGCAACGCCTCAAGCAGCAGCGGACGGCCGCCACACCGACAACCGGTAACGAGACCCCCTGATGGCGCTAGACGACGACAGAGCCGAAGACGCTGTGCCAGAGGTCGATCCATTCCAGCAGTTGATCGACACCGATGTCGACGGCCTGCTCGACCTGCCCGATAAGCCTGCGAAAGTCACCTCAAGCGACCGACTCGAACGGGCTTTCCTCGAAATCGTGGAGTTCCATCGCACGCATGGCCGGCTACCGAGCCCTACGACGCGGGAGATCTCCGAACGCAAGCTCGGCGCGCGCCTGGATGGCATTCTCGCCGACGACACCAAGACCGACGCCCTCGCCCATCTCGACGAGCTCGGAATGCTCCAGGTACCCGAGGCTCCGGGCTCAATCGAGGAACTCCTCGACGATGATCCACTCGGCCTGCTCGCTGACGAGTCCGGCATTCTGGACGTGTCGGGCCTTCCGGTTCGCCGGCAATATTTCGCCCCCGACAACATCGCCCGGCGTCGCCCAGCGTCGGGCTTCGCAGAGTTCGCACCGCTGTTCACGCAGAAGCACGCCGAGCTACGTGACGGCATTGCCCAGTTGATGCCGTACCCAGGTGTGACACACATAGCCCCCGGTGCCTTCTTCGTTCTCAACGGGGTGATGCTGTTCGTCGCGGAGGTCGGCGAAACGGAGTATAAGAAGTCGACCGTCCGCGATTACAAGCGTGAGAGACTGCGCTGCGTTTTCGAGAACGGCACCGAATCGCGGATGCTCCGACAGTCTCTGGCAATAAGACTGGGCGACGAGGACGGGCAGATCGTCGCGCCTCGTGTCCAGCCGGAGATCCTCACCGACGACGAAGTCAGCGGATACATTTACGTATTGCGCTCCCTGAGCGCCGATCCGCTCATCGCCGGAATCGACGACCTGCACAAAATCGGCTTCTCACGTGGGCCGGTTGAGACAAGAATAAAGAACGCGGAAAAATCTCCCACGTACCTGATGGCACCGGTCGTAATAGTCGCGACCTACCGTGTCTACAACGTGCGGGCGGCAGCGGTGGAAGGCCTGTTACACCGTGTCTTCGCCGAAGTGCGCCTTAATTTGACCCAAGTTGATAGCAAGGGCCGCAATTACGATCCGTCAGAATGGTTTTGCGTGCCCCGCACAGTCATCGACCAGGCAGTCGAACTGATCACATCGGGTGAAATCGTGCGCTATCAATACGATCGGGAGCTTCGGCGGCTGATCGAGCGCACCGACATTTGAATTCGAGGTTCTGACGGTGCCCACATGAGGCTCTTTGAGGAATAGTACTTCGCAGATCTCGAACTGCATTTTGAGAATTTCGCGTGGGGTCGAGGCCTTTCCTTCCGGGCAATAAAAAAGAGCTTTCGCGGTTCGCAGTTGGCGATGTTCGGTTGTCGAGGACAATCGCGTTCTGAGAGCGAAGCTCACTCCTGGAAAACGGCGTGATTTGGTTGCCGCGGCGAGGAAGGTGGTCAAGCCCATTTGCCCTCATCCAACTGTCGCTGTACCGATATGATTCGCCCGCGTGTCCGCCGGAAAGCCGCTGCAGTCGGTACAGTAGCTGGCCGACGTCCCTGAGGTAGTCCGCCCATCGGCAGGGCACCATGGCTTGACTGACGCGGCTCTAACCGCAGTAGCTGCCGACAAGCGGTCACAGCGAGGTGGCTTCGAGCAGCGGATCTGGCTTGAGCAGCCACGTTGACAGCGCTGCCTTGGTCAAGCAGCGGACGCGGACCGTGACAGTCGGACATGATGTAAGGGTGGGAAACCATCTGTATGGCCGCCTCGCCGACGCCGTCACTCAAGCGAAAGGGGGTCGCCCACTTCGACTCGTCACGGTGATCGTGCCCAGTCGAGGTGCCATCCGTGACGTTCTCCAGTACCTCGCCCGACACGGCGGGGTTGCCAACACTCGAGTCCTGACACTCGGTCTGGCTGTCGACACGCTGGCTGCCCCTGCACTGGCACCCCGCGTCCCACTGCCGTTCCCATATCTTGCCGCGTCCGTGCAGAAGGTGCTCGCCGACGAGCCCGGAGTCTTCGTCGATGTTGCGGATCAGCCCATCACCGCCGAAGCCTTGGCCGCTGCCTCACGCACGCTCGGTGCGATTGCTGGTCCATCACCCGCTGACACGACTCCTCTCGTGCGGGACATGCTCCGTGTCCACACTGCCGCCACCGCCGCGCACACCGATACGCACTACCTTCCGCACGAGGCATACGCCGCCGCAACATCGCGCACCGATGAGCTGGGTGAGGTGGTGGTGTTTCTCCCGACAGCAGCGGACGCCGGAGCGTCGCAGTTTCTCGAAGCTCTTACGAACCGTGGTCAGCTGATTGAACGCGATGTTGAACCGCTCGGCACCATGGTGATTCACGCTTCCGACGCCGACGACGAGGTTCGGTCGATCACCAGGCTTGTCCGGCAGCATCTGTCAGAGGGAGTTCCGGGACACCGGATCTGTCTGTTCTTTGCGAACTCCGATCCTTACCTACGTTTGATCCATGAGCACTTCGGCAGCGCAGGAATCGAGTTCGCTGGCGAGCAGTGCCACGCCATGAGATATCGGCCGGCCGCACGATCACTACGTCGACTACTCAGTATCGACACAGACTCCATGCCTCGACGCGAACTGCTGTCCATCCTGTCCGAACGCGTCGTGACCTGGTACTACGGAACTCCTATCGCAGCTCTTCCACTTCGGCGCGTAGAGCGACTGACTCGCGCAAGGATAAAGATTGTCGGCGGCTCCGATTGGGAAAGACTCACAGAGCTGGACCCAGAGGACCGGGACGCCAACGTCGCCACAGCGTTGCACTCCTTGGTGATCACCCTCCGCGATGATCTCAATGCGGTCGCAAGTGCCGCGACATGGTCTGAAGCATCGCGATGCGTGATCGACGTCTTAGGGCGCTACTTCAACGGCCGGTCGAAACACTCAGATGATCCGACCACCAATGACTTACGTGCTTTGACGACGATCTGCCTCGAGCTGGGCGAGCTGGACGGGATCGCACCGCCGCCTACATTGTCGGGAATCGTCAACGCGATCTCCGTGCGAATCGATGCTGTGCCGGAGACAATCGGAACCACGACATCCGCCGTCACAGTCGGCCCTATCGTCGCCGGCGCAGGACGAGACTTCGACGTATGCATCGTGGTCGGCGCGGCCGAGGGCATTCTTCCCGCCACACGGCGCGAGGATCCGCTGCTGCCGAGCGCACTCGTTGGCCGCACTCTCGCCGGCGAGATCCAGAACCAGAAGTCGCAGTTCCTAGCCACGCTGGCGTCGGGACAGAAGCACCGCGTCGTGTCCTTCCCTCGCGGGAGTATGCGCGGGGGAGCGGAGAAGGTGCCGTCGCGGTGGCTCATGCCCACGCTCGATACCCTGTCCGGAAGCAAGATCGGCGTCGTCGACTGGCAGAAGCAGACTGCGAACGTCGAGTCCATCGTCACGGTCGAGTCGTTCGACGTCGCGACACAAACCGTCGATCCTCGTATCGGCGTCAGTGCAGCCTCGGAGACCGAATGGCGACTGCGCGCACTGGTAGAGCACGCAGCAGATGACCGCCGGGGCGCTCTGGACGACTCGATCGTCGATGCGGGGATGGAACTTCGCAGCGACAGACTGCACGGCCGGTTCACCCGCTTCAACGGCAACGTGTCCCACATCGAGAACGCCGTGACGTTCTTCGATAAACCGGTGTCGGCGAGCAGGCTCGAAGATTGGGTGGCGAGCCCGTACCGCTTCTTCGTCAAGACAGTCCTCGGCGTCGACACACTCGACGATCCCGACGACGCCGCGCAGCTCGATCCGCTGACACGCGGCAACCTGATTCACCTTTCCCTCGAGCGCTACGTCCAAGGAACGATCGACGGCATCGAGGCAACGCTCGAGCACCTCATCGAGGTCTCCGAAGAGGTCCTGGCCGACGCCCGCGTCGACGCTCCCGGATGGCTACCGCAGCTGTGGGAGAAGGACAGCAGCATCATCCGTCGCGATCTTGTCGAGTGGTTCGAGCTCGACCGAACTGACCGCGAAGGGGGATGGACACCACTGCATGTCGAACGCAACTTCGGCGTCGAGCCCGACGTGGTGGTGCTCGATCTTGTCGGCGAGAAAGTAGCGTTCGCCGGGAAGATCGACCGGATCGATCGGCACTCAGATGGTCGTATTCGGGTCACCGACTACAAGTCCGGTCAGGCGACGTCGTACAAGAAGCTCTCCGGATCCGAGCCGACCGACGGCGGCATCAAGTTCCAGCTTCCAGTGTATGGACTGCTGGCGCTGACGTTGGGCAACGAGGTCACGACGCGGTACTGGTTCGTCAACCACAAAGCGAAGTATGAGACTATCGGCTATCCGCTCACCGATGCCGCAGTCGAAGTGCTGAAGGCAGATATCTTTCGGGTGCACAGAATGATTCGAGCCGGGTACTTTCCGCCGCGTCCACCGGACAGCTTCTGGGCCAACCCGCTGATCGACCTCATCGGGAAAGCAGGACTGGAACGAGCGTGGTCGAGTCTGCGAGATGTGCCGGAGCTCGCCGACTACCGCGCGAAGTACGGAGACTGACATGGCAAACCAAGACACCCTTTTGGTCGACCGCGTCGAGCGAACACGCATCGCAACCGACACCTCTGCAACGCTGTTCGTCGAAGCCGGCGCAGGAAGCGGCAAGACGCACTCACTCGTCGAGCGCATCTGTCACCTCGTACTCGTCGATGGGATAGAACTCGACCGCATCGCAGCCATCACGTTCACCGAGAAGGCTGCGGCCGAACTTCGCGAACGAGTCCGCACACATCTCGCGTCCTTCTCCGGTGATGCTGCCGAGAAGGCGATGGAGCAGATCGATACAGCGGCGATCGGGACGCTGCATTCGTTTGCCGCACGCATCGTCAGCGAACATCCGATGGAGGCAGGGGTGCCGCCGCGTGTGGCCGTCGTGGATGCCATGGGGTCGCAGCTCTCGTTCGAGCGCCGCTGGCGGAGAATACGGGCTGCGCTCTTCGCCGATGAACACGCCGCGCCCAGTGGGCTGACCAACGCGCTGCGCATCATCCTGGGTGCGGGAGCGTCGCTGGAACAGGTACGAACTCTCGCCGACGCGCTTGATCGGAGCTGGGACCGATTGATCGTCAACGACGTTGCGCCAACGATGGCCGTTGCGGATATCGATTCTATTCTGCGTGCCGCCGATGAGGTTGTCGATTCTGTTAGGGACTGCTCCGACCCGTCCGACAATTTGGCTATGCGGTTGTCCTCGATCGCAGAGTGGCGAGTCGCTATGGCAGACGCCCGGTCCTCCACAGCCTGGATCGCACTCGCGGCGGAATGCCCGACGAAAGGCAGTGGCGGCAGGGGCCCGAACTGGGTCGGCGGCACTGCAATGGTCAAGGAGATCAAGGGCTCGATCGACGAGTTGAACGCTGCCGCCGCTGCCGAGCGGACGAGGTACGTTGCGTCTGCGTTGGCGATCGTCGTGCATCATCTTTCCCGCGTGATTGTCGACGAGGCCGCCGAGCGTCGCCGACGGGGTGAGCTCGAGTTCCACGATCTGCTCGTCTACGCCCGAAACGTGTTGCTTTATGCCGACGTTCGTCGGATCGCCCACAACTCCTATCAGCGAATCATGCTGGACGAGTTCCAGGACACCGACCCGCTGCAATTGGAGATTGCCCGGTTGATAGTCGACGGTCCGGACGAGTCGGGCCGGTTGTTCACGGTGGGGGATCCGAAGCAGTCGATCTACAGGTTCCGTCGCGCAGACATCGCGTCGTACATGGCGGCGCGTGATGCCACAAATACCGCTGACGTGGTTCGACTCACCACGAACTTCCGATCCACGAAACCCGTTCTGAAATGGGTGAACTCGGTGTTCGCGTCCTTGGTCGTCCCCAACGGCTATGTTCAGCCCGACTACACGCCGCTCGATCCAGCACCAGGCCGACCGGACTGGTCGGCAGGAACGGGTTGGGGTCCGACACCTTTTGTCTTCGAAGACTCCGGTCAGACCGTCGACGATGAGCACTTGTTGACCCCCTCGGAAGTGCTGCGCGCCCGTGAATCGCGGGATGTCGCGCGCATCATCGCGACCGCGCTCGACCAGGGGTGGCAGAAGGAGGCCGGCGGGTTCGGTGAATACACCCATCGGCCAATGACCCTCAGCGATATGTGCATTCTCATCCCGTCGCGCGCAGTTCTCCCGTTTCTCGAGCGATCTCTCGACGACGCCGGTATCGAGTTTCGTTCCGAAGCATCATCGTTGGTCTATTCGACGCAGGAGGTCCATGATCTCCTCGTGACCTGCCGCGCTCTGGCAGATACTGCGAACGAAGCTACTGTTGTTGCTGCACTGCGCACGCCGCTGTTCGGTTGCGGGGACGATGATCTGCTGCGGTGGAAGGCAGCGGGAGGGCGGTGGGACTTCTTCTCCGACGCACCCGCGGGGCTGGAAGAGTCCCCGGTCGCGGCGGGACGTTCGTATCTGAAATCGGTGTGGTTCGAGCTGGGGTTGCTGAGTCCTGGTGCGCTGCTGAGTCGTTTGGCCGCAGACCGTCGTGTTTTCGAGGTGTCGATGGATTCGCCACGGCATCGGGACGTGTGGCGTCGACTGCGGTTCGTCATCGATCAGGCGCACGCGTGGTACGGCGAGGACGGCGGCGATCTGAGGGATTACCTTGCGTGGGCACAAACCCAGCAGGACGAGAACGCGCGCGTCACCGAAGCGGTGTTGCCCGAGGTCGGGGTCAATGCTGTCCGGATCATGACCATGCATGCCGCGAAGGGACTGCAGTTTCCGATGGTCATCGTTGCGGGAATGAGCGGTGGGTTCCGAACGACGTCCGATCCGGTGGTGTGGGGTGATGACGGGACGATGCATCTCAATGTATGCGCTGCAGTGCAATCCGTCGACTACAAGAGCGTTTCCACTATTGAGAAGGCGCACACCGAAGCCGAACGCGTTCGTCTCCTCTACGTGGCGTGTACGCGGGCAGAGAGTTTCCTTGCTGTGTCGGGTTATGTCGGAGCAAAGGGGAGTTGGGGCAAGACTCTGGCTGCGGGCACCGCGGGCGTTCCCAACGTGGTTCCCGATCTGATCGAGCCAGTACGGGTCGAGGACAGTGGCTCTTCGAGTTCGGTTGCGTTGCAGAGCTGGGACGAATGGCGGGCCGAGACTGCACGCGTGAGTGAGATTTCTGCGCGGCCGTCGACAGTGTCCGCGACGCAAATTGCGCACCCGGTTCTGCCTGTACACGAGGCAGTGTGGGCGGAGTACCGGTTGGCAGACATTGTCTTTCCTGCGAGCTCGATCGAGGTGGTTGCGCCGCTGGTCGGGTCTGTCGAGAGTGGCACGACGCTGGGTATCGCCTTGCATGCGCTGTTGGAGACGGTGCCGCTCGATGCGGCCCTTGACTTTGAGTTCGACGAGAAGGCCCGAAGCGCGGGCACTTTGGCGGGTTTGGTCGATCTCGATCGGTTCGGGCTTCTGGCGAAGTCGGTGTTCAACTCTGAGCCTGTGCAGCGCGCCGCCGCGCGCGAGCATTGGCAGGAAATGCAGCTTGCAGGTATGTCGCCGAACGAGACCATTGTGGTCGAGGGAATCGCTGACCTGGTGTATCGCGAGGACGACGGGTCGCTGGTGATCGTGGACTACAAGACGGATGTGGGGGTTACGTCGAAGACGCTGGAAGCCTACTGGACTCAGTTGTCGGTGTACGCGGACCTGCTTGCAAGGGCGACGGGGGAGACGGTGGGTCGGTTGGTGTTGGTATTTGCGAGGCCAGATGTTGCCGCGTCACTTGCACGCGGTCACAAGTGACGTGAAGGCAAGCCGTTCAATGGTCCGTCAGAGACGCCAAGTCGAGCCAAGAAAGGGAGGATGCCGCGAATCTCGGAGCTCACTCGGTCGCGAACGGAGCGAGACTCGCTGCGAAGCTCGTCGAGCAAGGTCTTCAGCGGGACACCGAGAATTTCGATCGAGGCAATGGTAGAACCGTCCGGTTGCAGATCTACCGTGCCGTGCTCCACGGAGTTGTCGTGCGGGTACACGAGCAGCGATGTCGGTCGTGTAGTACCACGGGGGAATGCTTGAGCGTAGATAAGAAGTTGGTAGGCATCGCTGACGCTGATTTTGTTGGATTGGTATCGCTTGTATTTTGCGTCTACAGCTACACGTTCTGGCCCAACTTCTACGAGGTAGTCCGGACGAATCGACTTCCACTGCTTGCCGTTCGACCTCAGGATCGTGTTCTTTCGATGCTGCGGATGGACGGCAGCATGTGAATCCCGGAATGCTTCGTCGAGTAGCCAGCCAACGAATCGCTCGAACAATCGGTCCATGTTTATCAGAAATGCGGAGGTGCGATCGCCGCCGCGGTGGAACAGATCGTCAAGGCGAGCATCTCCGAGGAGCGCGAACGACCATACGTGCGCAGCGCGATAGTGGTCGTTACCACGGTGGTAGACGATAGACTTACGGGCAACGTCGGCAGGTCCGATCGGCGTGGGTGCCAACGCCTCGAAGTCCTCCATCAAGAGATGCGCTCGTAATTTTAGACCTTTGTCGTCGGTCCGTTGCACGACTATCCGGAGCGCGGCCGCAATCACGTGGTTTTCGATAATATCGTGGTCGAATTCATCGAACTCGCACGCTAGCCGGTCAATCCGGTTGAAGTGTGTGCTCACTTGACGCGTCAAGTCGAGTCGACCACGCAGGAAGCCTAAGTCCTCGCTTGCCTCGCGATAGCTCTGCATCGGTCCGCCGACCAATATGTCATGTGCGGCCGACACCAGCAGATTCTCGAGCAAGGTCCTCGCGTTGTCGCCCGTCTTTGTTTCCAAATCGCTCGACAACGAACGAAGGTCGCTGATGTCTAATCCGCTGACCAGTCCAATCATAGCGATGACATTCAGGCTGCCGCCGGCCAGCTTCGGGACGATCCTCAGAACTCTGCCGTCCGGTAAACCAACCACGCCGACCCACTGAGTGGTCTCGACGCGAACCTGTTCGTCAGCGAGCCAGGTCAGTTTTACCCGGCCGTCAAGTGCACGATTCAGTTGCGCGCGAACGCTTGGCGGGGGCGTCTCGTAGGGCAGTGTCTCCGTCGACCGTTCGACGATATCGACGAACCGGACCGTCAAAGTTTGTCCAGGTAGAACGATGTCACTGCGTCCACGAGATTGTCGTCGTCACTGACGATGTCGTGGAGAGTGCGTCGCATCGAGTCCACGACCTCGCCACCGAGATACTCTTTGAGTTTGGCGAAGTCGTCGAACGCGATTTCCTGCAAGAGCGGGATGATCTCAAGACGCAGGACTTCGGCGAATTGCTCGACGGTATCGATAGGGTCGCCCTCGTCCAAAAAGAACGAGTGGCCAATCTGACGTTCTCTCCCAGCTAGTTCGGTGATTGTTTTGTTGAGTTCGTCAAGGAACAGGTCCAGTGGCAGATCACCGATCTTGCTGTTCGCAAGAATCGACGAATCTGGGAGCAGCTCGATGAATGCGAATCTTCGACGGAGGGCCGCATCCAGACTGCGAATACTGCGATCAGATGTGTTCATCGTCCCAATTATCAGTAGGTTCTCTGGGACGATCAGACAATCTCCGCTGGCGGGCAACACCACTGATGATCCGCGTTTGTCAGCTTCTATTACGGTGATTAGCTCTCCGAACACCCGAGGAACGTTCGCCCGATTGATCTCATCGATCAGCAGGACGAATGGCATGTCGGGTTCGGCATGCGCCGTGCTTGCCACCCGCTTAATCACTCCGTCTTTGAGCTGCAACGAGATCGATTCGGCAGCGGAACTGACCGGCCGGTACCCCTCGATGAACTCCTCATACGCATACGACGCGTGGAATGTGACTTCGGTGAGGTAGTTCGCGAGATCCTCTGCCCTGTGTTCGAGGTACACGTCTTGTGCGCCGGATAGGTGCAGGAGGCGTCGAAACGCATCGGGGGCGAGTTTCCTAATTGCACTCATGCGAAGGCCATCCCTCACGTCCAATCCAGCCAATTCCGTATCTGCTTGAATTTTCGAGATGTGAGGGCCGCAAGGCAGGGGCATGATCGGTTTCAGCGCTACAGTTTTCGCGTTGTTGTTCTTTCCGTAGAAGTTGACCACCCGCGCGAGGCCGAACACCCTCGATTGCCTTCTATCGAACACAAGGGCAACATCGCCCGCGTTAGGTCCGGCAGAAGCTTTGAATGGCAGCGTCGCGATATAGCGACCGTCCGCGAACAGATCGTCCCAGCTGTCGGCAATGATCCACCATGCCGAATCAGTTAGGAAGCCGCCCGTGAGGTTTTCGGTGCGTGCCGCGTCGATCGTCCCAGTCCGCTCGAATTGCTCATCGAGCAACCAACGAGCAAACCGCTTCGCGGTCCACGTCTTGCCAGTGCCGGGAGGGCCGTAGAAGATCACTTGTTTCTTGCGTTCGAGAACTCGTTGCCATTGCTCGAATTGCCTCAGTTGATCGTGGTCGAGGGGGTCATGGGCATCGACATCACCGCCATTTGGACTGGCGACGCCAGGCAGTTGGGCCTTGAAAATCTCTTTGAACTGCTTTGCGGTCAGAGCACTGATCGTGTCGTCCAGCCAAGATTGGTCAGCTGAATCCGTTGACGTTGCTACAGACGTGTCCCACTCGATTCCGACCGTGTGTTTGTGGTCGCCGGCTTCGTAATCCCACTCGTACTCAGAATCTTGTACGGTTCCGAGTGCCAACACGTCGGACGGCCCGGATGTGGCGACGACCTGGTCACCCGCAGCCATCTCGCGAAACCACCATAGGTGCTTTGCTTGCCGATCCAGGCGACCCAGTTTGGCGCCGGTACCCGAATATGACTCGCGAAAGGCTTGTTTCAGCTCGCTCTGTGTCTCGAACAGGGACAGATCTCCAACCTCGTCCCATCCGACGCTCACCCTGTTGGTTGCGAGGTTTGATTCCCACTGCGCTGCATCGACCGTCACACGCCACGAGCTAGGTGTGTGCCAACCTGGTGGGCGAGCCCATGCGTACAAAAATGTCCCTAGATCGAGGGAACTCGACTCTTCCATTCCGTCAGTCTCACGAAGTGCTGCCAGGACCCGTTGGTTGAGAGATAGGGCGTCACCTTTGTGGTCGATGTGCAGCCGCTCCGCGAAGTACTTGAGATGCGGCGGGCTGAATACCGGCAGTACGTGCTCAGGGAAGTAGAGATACAGGGTCTTCAAGCGCACGGTGTTGACTGTTCGCAGTTGCTCAACTGCGGACGTGTCCCGCCAGCGACGATTGTCACCGGCCTCCAGCAGTTCCAGAAACGACGCATGTAGCGCGTCCCACGCTTCGTTCACCGACGCGAATCCCTTCGGATACACCCAGCTGCCCGACTTGTGCAAGAAGATCCGGTGTTTCTTGGCGCTACCGCCCCTGATGCTTCCGAGAGTGGGCGTGCCCCACTCGAGCGCGTACGAGTAGCTGTGTTTGGACTGTGGTTGTCCGAGTGCGTATTTCTCCAAAGTCATCTCAGCCCAGTCCTCACGGGGAAACCTGCGGTGAAACGCAGCGAATTGAGATGCTTGAGCCTGGGTCCGGTCGTCGGCCCGGACGTGCAGACCCTGGTCGACTGCGTCGGTCAACTCCACTACGTGACTCCTGGTACCTGTCGGTCTGCGCTGTTACTTTGCGATGCGAATCTCCTCCGACGGTATCAATCGTTGATCCGCGGTGGTTGGGTCTGCGACATAATCGTTCGTCGGTGATGTTGAATCTTCTACATGACAACTGTGTGGGGTCTTCACAACGACGAGTCGTCGCTCAACCTTCTCGAAGGAGGTTTCGTCAGCATCGGGTGGGATGAGGTCGGCGATCTGGCGCTGATCGGCCCTGATCGGGATGCCCTGAAGATTGCTATAGCCTCGGCTTACCCTTTGGCGAAGCCCGGTGCGGTTCCCGTATGGGCGGGCGTGCTGCTTCGGTTCGGCTTCGAGATGGCAGTCGGTGACATCGTCGTTGCTCCTCAGAAGTCGGATAGCACTGTTAGTCTGGGGCGAATCACCGGTGCAAGCGAGTACTTTCCCGCGGTTCCGATTCATCGACATCGCAGAACGGTGGAGTGGATCGAGACAGGCATCGCACGCGCCGAATTCAGCCAAAAGGCCCTCTACGAGATCGGCTCAGCGCTCACGCTGTTCCGTGTGAAGACTCATGCGCACGAATTCCTGAGTCGAATGACGCCCGGCATCGTAGATGGCGATGGTTCGCCCTCGACCGATGTGCCCAGTTCGGTCGATGAGGCGGTCGAATGGGCAGAAGAGGAGCCGAATGCGGATAAAATTGATCGGTTCACTCGTGATTTCGTTGCGAAAACGTTGTACGCAAATCTTAGCCATGAGGAGTTTGAGCACTTCGTCGCCGATGTCCTACGCGGCCTAGGCTACCGCGCTCGTCTTACGCAGTATTCGAACGACGGTGGCGTCGATGTCATTGCGCACCGAGACCCGCTCGGCTTAGAGCCGCCGCTTTTGAAGGTGCAATGCAAGCACTCGCTAGGTAAGCCCGCATCCTCTGATGTCCAGCAGTTAATCGGCGCTTTGTCTCACGGTGAACTGGGATTGTTTGTCACCTTGGGCACGTATTCGAAAGACGCAGTCGCACTTGAACGTAACCGACATGATCTGCGCCTAGTTAACGGCGAGGATTTAGTCGATATGGTCCTACAGGTCTACCCGTCCTTGCCGCAAATATGGAAAGCGAAGTTGCCGTTGACTCGGATTTACGTCGTGGACAGTGGAGCAATTAATTGATTCATACGTTGCAACTAATTCCGTGCAGTTATTTGAACTTACTTGTCGACTAAAAACTTTGATTCGCGATTAATAAACCCTCTAATAAACGAAGCATTCCAACCAAGGCGAACGCGTGGTAGTTGGACGCGCTTTTATGGGATTGCAAAAAGACAACCTAAAATTCTATACCCGCTTTGTGCTTTCTTGCCGCTAGACGGCAATGGACTTCGTGTCCGATCTACTGCGGGTCGCGAACAATGATTGGCTTGGTCAAAGGCAGGGTCGACAAGTGCTTCTGGAGCCGCTTCGACATCGGGTAAAAGGTAGCGAACGTCAAACCACCTGAGACGGCCGCACCTATCAAGGGAACGATCTTTGCTGCACCTGTTGCGAAGATTTGTTTTGTCATCTGAACACCGAGGACCGTCGCAACCTTCTTGACGATTGGGTAGATCGAGCCCTTGGTCAAAGCTTGCTGAGGCAACTTCTTCGAAACCTGCTTCGCGATTAACGCCGACACTTGTGCAACGCCCGCTTGTGCGGCGTTCACCCCGAACATCACGCCGATGAACAGCGTTAGCATGCTCTCGGTCGCGGTGTCTATGGCGTCCTCTGCATCGTCAAACAGGTCAGGCCAGCTGTAAATGTAGACAAGCTTCTGGACGACCCGTAGGAGGTGGCCGTAGTACTGCGCGATGTCGGCCGGGACGGTTCCGAACGCAGCAAACCCACCAGGGATACCCGCCGCAGCTGACACTGTGGTGACTTTGCCCGTCTCGTATTTGATGACACTGTTCGCAATCTGGTCGATCACCTTCAGCGGCACGCCCGCTTCAGCGGGGGTCGTGGCGATCGCGCGAAGGATCTGGTCGTCGGTACAGAACCTCTTAAGCTCGCTGCGGAGAAAGGCGTTCCTATCGATCCGAACCCCGGGCATTTGGGCCGACGCCCGCAAAGTCTGCTCAAACTTCGAGGTCGGCGCGATCTGGCTGTCGTTACCCATTGCGACAACTTACTGCACGCCTACGACATGGCTGAGCGCCCCGCATCGGCCAGTCATGCACTGCGTTGGTGTTGCAAGGCCCCATCCGTGTGCAACGTTTCCGGGACGCCCACGCTCACGTGACCATTCCCGCTCTGAAGGCAGCCAGTGCCGCCTCGACTCGATTGCGCACACCGAGTTTCATGAATATCCCGGAAATATGGGTCTTCACCGTCGTCTCACTGAGGTACAGCTCGGAGGAGATGTCCGCATTGGTCGAACCAGTTGCCAAGATGCGCAACACATCTCGCTCGCGCGGGCTCAGCACGTCCATCGACACCGATGTCCGGGTCGCCGGCAACACCGACGTCGCCACAATTTTCCGGAGCGAATCCTCACTGAACAACGTATTGCCGGATGCCACTGCTCGAACCGACTGATGGAACGTCTCCGGTGCCTCGCTCTTGCTCAGAAAGCTGTGTGCCCCCGCCTCGATGGCACGTACCACCAGATCGTCCACATCCATCGCCGTCATCGCGATGACCCTCGGTGGATAAGCCAGCGTCATCAACTCGCGAGTGGAATCCAGTCCGCCGACCCGTCGCATCTGAAGATCCATCAGCACCACGTGCGGCCGGAACGCCGTCACCGCAGCAGGCACCTGGTCGCCGTCCTCCACGTCGGCCACCACCGCAATGTCCGGGGTCTTCGCAAAGATGTCCGTCACTCCACGTCGAACGAAGGGGTCGTCGTCGACGATCAGAACGGTGATCACGGCTGGCGCTGTCATGGTTCGCTGAGCTTAGAACGCGACTCCGACACTGCCCGTCAGGAGTACCACGGCAGCCAGCACGAGACCACGAACTCGCCGGGCTGCGCGCCCGCTGCGAACGTGCCGCCCACTCCGCGGGCCTGTTCGGCCAATCCCGCCAACCCCGCACCCGACCCGTGCGCAAACGCCGGTTGCCCCATCAGCTGATTGCGCACATCTACGCGCACGCCCGTCTGATCGGACCCGTAGACCGCCACCCGAATGGTCGAACCGGCGGCGTGCTTCTGCGCATTGGTGAGCGATTCCTGGACCACCCGATACGCCACATGACTGCTCGCAGCGCCGATTTCACCGGGCGTCACGTCGAGCATCAGCGATGTGTGCAAGCCCGCGTCCCGCGCCGAGTGCACCAGATCGGAGATGCCCTCGACGCTTTGCCGGCCGCCGCTCGAGGCATCGGCCGATCCGCGCAATACGCCGATGATGCGCTTGAGCTCGTCGAGCGCATCGTGCGCGGTCTGCCGAATCAACGACGCAGTTTGAGCTACCTTCTCGGGTCCATCGGCGCTATTGACCTGCATTCCGCCTGCAAACAGCGAGATGCGACTGAGGCTGGCCGCGAGGGTGTCGTGCATGTCGCGAGCAATGCGGGCACGTTCCGCATTCAGCAGCATCTCCTCACGAAGAGCGTTGGACTCCACCGTCACCTTGTCTCGCGTGACCACAGCCTCCGTCAGGTCGGATCGCGTGCGGCGCAGTATTGCTCCACCCACGACCAACCCGACGAGCACTGCCGCGACGACCCACGGAATCCACGCCGGGACGTCCCATTCCACCGGCATGGACCCATCCTCGGCCTTCGTCGAACCGATGGTCAGGACGGAGTAGTACCGACTGCGATGCGCGTCGTACGTCAACGACACCCCGCACGCGACGTACACGGCGACGGCAGCAATTACGAGCGGCTTGGTGCGCGCGAACGCACCGACAGCAAACAGGGCAATCAACGCCGCCGTCGCATCGGTGGCGAAGAACAGTGGCCCGGCCAACGCGAGTCCCAGAACCACCCATGGCCGTTCGTGTCGCCAGATCGAGGCGACGCCGGCGATCAGGTTGAGCGCGACGCCGAGGCCCAGGTTCCACCCCGGCGTTCCGGAGGAGCCTGCCAAGCCGGCGGTCATCATCGAGCAGAACAGGCTGAAGGCCACCGCCGCCGTTGTCCAGGCTTTGCGGCGCAGGGTGCCTGTTCGGTGGGTGCTCACGAGGAGAAGCGTACGGCCGAGCACCGACACCGCGAATCGTCCTATCGGCCCGCATTGCCGATCGGATGCGACCGAAAGGAGGAGGCGCACCGACCGGTCAGCCGAGGCGCGAGCAGGGCCGGCTGCGGTGTGGTTGATGCATCGCCCAACGAGAGGAAATTCGTCATGACCAACCACAACCCGAACCCCCAGCAGCAGTACGCCCCGCCCGCTCCCGAGCAGAAGAAGAGTTGGTTTGCCCGCCACAAGATCCTGACCGTCATCCTGGCGATCGTCGTGCTGGGTGTCCTCATTCGGCTCATCGGTGGTGGTTCGTCGGAAAGCCCGACAGCTCCCGCGCCGGCCGGATCCCCGTCGTCAGAAGCAGCGGCTCCTGCTGCCCCGGCCGAGCCGACTCAGCCGGGAATCGGCGTCCCAGTGCGTGATGGGAAGTTCGAGTTCATCGTCACGGCCGTCGCGCCACCCGTCGCGACCGTCGGCTCGGAGTACCTGACGCAGACTGCGCAGGGTGAGTACGTCCAGGTGACGATGACCGTGCGCAACATCGGCGACCGTGCGCAGAGCTTGGACGCGTCCTCGCAGAAGTTGCTCGACGCGGACGGCAAGCAGTACTCCGTCGACAGCCTTGCGACCGCATACCTCGACGAGAGCATCGGCTACGAACAGATCAACCCGGGCAATGCGCTGGATACAACCGTGGTGTTCGACGTCCCTGTAGGAACCTTGCCTGCCGAGATCGAGCTGCATGATTCGGCGTTCTCGGGCGGTACGACGGTTGCGCTGCGGTAGCCGTCACCGATCGCTCTTCCGTTCTCTCTCAGTCTAATTCATCCGACGCAGCTCCGGCTGCGTCCTACGGAAGGAAAACATGACCAACCCGAAGCTCTCTCTCGTGGCCGCATTGCTCGACCGGTCCGGCTCGATGCATTCCATCGCCGACGACACCCGTGGCGGATTCGATTCGTTCATCACCAAGGAGCGTGAGGCCGACGGTCGGACCGTGGTCACGCTCGCACAGTTCGACGACCGGTACGAGCTGGTCTACGACAACGCGCCCATCGAGGACGTCGAGCCGCTCGTGCTCGAGCCGCGGGGTGGCACCGCGTTGTACGACGCGATCGGCCGGCTCGTCAGCGAGGTCGGCGCGGGCCTTGCCGCGACACCGGAAAACGAGCGCCCCGGCTCGGTGACCGTTCTTGTGATGACCGACGGTCACGAGAACGCGAGTCAGGAGTGGACGAATTCGGCTGTGCGAGAGCTGATCCAGCGGCAGGAGACCGAGTACAGCTGGGACTTCGTGTTCCTGGGATCGAACATCGACGCGGTCGAGGTCGGTGCCGATCTGGGTTTTCAGCGCGGCAAATCGATGACGTACGTCTCGACGTCGGTCGGTGTGACGGCTGCCTTCGATTCGGTGGCGGATTACCAACATCGGAAGCGCTCGGCCGGTGTCGATGCGTGTTCGGTGTCGGCCTTCACCCCGGAGGACCGCAGACGCGCGCTAAGCATGCGCGATACAAGGTCGACGGCGACTCAGTTCTGTAGGAGGGCGTTGTTGCGTTCGCACGGACGTGTCGGACCGAACCTGTAGCTTTATGCGGAGAAGTGGAAACCAGCTTCTGCCGGTCAACAATGTGTAAGGAGCTCGCGGTGGGTCATACAGTATTCATTTCTTTCAAAACTGAGGATAAGGCATTCAAGGATGAAATTCAGTCCTGGCCTGACCTCGACTACATCGATAAGTCACTGAACGAGGCTATACTGTCGGACGATCAGGACTATGTCATGCAGCGGATACGTTCCGACTATCTTAGCCGTTCGACAGTGACGATTTTTTTAATAGGTCGCCACAGCGCGGAAATTCTGGGAGCAGACGAACAGTACTACATTAAGAAAGAGCTTCAAGGATCCCTGTATAGCGGTGCCGGAAACACAAAAAACGGAATCCTAGGTGTAATCCTGCCATCAATGACCTCATCTATTTACCTGGGCGACTATCAATGTGGGACGTGTGGCGACAGTCACAGGAATGTCGACGTTGGCGATTGTAACGCAATTCGCGAGTTTGGCTACAACTACTTCATTCCGAACGAAAAATGCTCGTGGTCTGAGGACGATAGGTATTGCGTACTAGTGCCTTGGGATACTTTTGTGGGGGACCCAGAAAAGTGGATCGACGAAGCGTTCGCCAAACGATCTGCCCCAATCGCAAGTAAGACACGAGTTCGACCATGAGTGAACCAAATGGCGCTACCCTATCGTTTCCGACATTGTTGGACGCAGCCGAGGAGCGGTCCGGTGTTCAGCAGAGGGTTTTCTATCGTGTTCTTGGTGGGCAGATCGTCGCGCTAGCACTCGCGGCTGGAACCGCGCTCCTGCCAGTTAGCAGTCTTAGCGGAATTGGGCCGATCGTGGCGCTCCTCGTCTTCATGGGAATCATAGCCGTGCAAGTATCGGGGATTGCTGACAAAGCGGAAAAAGAGTGGTACGAGGCGCGCGCTGCGAGCGAGTCAATCAAAGCGGCATCTTGGGAGTTTGCTACTGGCGGCGAAGCATTTCGCTTGGGCGATGCAGCATCTGAGGAGCGGTTCCGGCAATTAATGGGCGGCATTCTTGAGCAACTACCACGTCTCGATGTGCCAAGTGCAAGTCACGCTAATGCCAGTGTAACGGAGAGCATGGCATCACTTCGTTGCTCGTCAATGGAGATTAGGAGAGCTGCCTATCGCCAATGGCGTGTCGATGATCAGTTGGGCTGGTACTCAAAGAAATCAAAGTGGAACAAGGATCGGGCAAAGCGGAGTCGAGGCATCTTAGTTGGCGTTTCGGCTGTTGCTATCGTTCTTGGCATCTTGCGGATTCGGGGCAACATTGATATCGATTTAATGAGTGTGATGGCTGCGCTCTCCTCGGGAGTTATTGTGTGGATGCAGGGCAAAAAATACACTCAATTGTCGGAGGCGTACTCGGTGACCAGTCACGAGATAGCTTTGCTCGCATCGACGATTGACGCCGAACGAACTGAGCAAGAGTGGGCACAGTTTATTCACGATGCGGAAGCAGCGTTTAGTCGAGAGCACACCATGTGGAAGGCTCGAATGCAAGGACCGATCTGACAAGGCTCCCAGGATTGAGGGCAATCCGCATGCAGCGAGTCGACCAGGAGGTCGGCTGCTCTCATGTGCTATCGATTCCAATGCACGGACTAGCATCGGTCTTTCACGCCGGTAATTAGTCAAAGCGTGTGAGAACAGAAGAATGGTGCCCTGAGCCGGGAGGGTTCGACTTACAACAGTTAAACTCCGACCGCTTGAGGAGCACCGAATGAGTCGATGCGACCGGATCCACTGGTTCGTTGCTACACACGATCGGTGTTTCTGCCCCGGTCCTTGGGCTGTCCGAGATCGCAGATTCGATCGGCCAGACGCGCGAGGTGGTACAGGTTGCCCGGCGCTTCGGGACTTGGGCGGGCGTCCTGTGTGCGCGAGACGTCGGTGTTTAACGCCTGCTCGGTTCTTGCCTGGCACCGGGTATGCTCACTGCGTCATCACCGAGCAGCTCGGACCCGCGATCGCGTTCGATACCGAGCATTCCTCTGATCTGGTGCGCACTCTCGATGCCTTCGTCGCGAACGGCGGAAGCAAAGCCCAGGCTGCTCTCCGTCTGGGTATCAGGCGACAGTCTCTTTATGGACGGTTGTCCTCAATCGACAATCTCCTCGTGACCGTCAGTTCGGTCCTCGCTGAACGGACCTCGTCACCGGCCGCCGTATTTCGAGGTGATGCGACTCTCCAACCACTGCAGGGCAATAGTCGGCGGCAGTGCCATCACCAGGATCAAGACAACCGTGCCCATGATGTTCTCCATGCGCACCAGGCTGACGTTGCGGAGCAGTTCGTATCCGATGCCGCTGGAGGACGAGAACATCTCGGCGAGAAGCAGTCCCAGGAACGCTAAGCCGAAAGTCATGCGCATACCCGTCGCCAATGCCGGAAGCACGGCGGGAATGACGATCTGACGGATCAACCTGGGCCAGCTCACCTGCAGTGACGCCGCCATCTTGAGATGGATTCGCTGGACCGATGCTGTGGCCTCGACGGCGACGAGGAACATCGGGATGAACGCGGCGTAGAAGGAGAATCCGAATCGGCTCAGTGCGCCGATCCCGAGGAACGACAGAAAGATCGGATACAGCACGATCTTCGGAATGCTGTTGATCGAGTACACGATCGGGGCGATGGTTTGAGTCCAGAACGGACTCAGGCCCAGCGTCAGGCCCAGCAATGAACCCACGACGGTACTGGCCAGAAACGCGAGCACGAGGATGCGCAGCGAGTCGTAGACGTTGGCTCGGAAGTCTGCGTCGCCCAGGTCCTGGGTCAGTGAATTCATGGCCTCGGCGGGCGTCGGGAAGATGAGACTGTCGACCAGAACGGCCGAGACCCACCAGATCAGCACCGCGAGAACGGCGACGACCACGGGCGGCAGGAACCGTCGGGCGTTGGTGCGGCTAGCGGACGAGGCGGCTTTCGGGGGAGCGGTCGGGGTGGTGGCAACTCTGTCCAAGGTGCTGCTCATCAGCGGCGCCTCCAATCGAATCGGTTGAGCGCGAACGAGATCAGCGAGGTCGAGAGCAGAGCGATCAGCGCTACGATGAGGATGCCGGCGTACATGTCGGCGATGTCGAACCCGTCGTAGGCAATCGAGATGAAGTGGCCCAGGCCTTGAGTCGACAGGATGAACTCACTGGCCAACACCGAGATGACGGCGTACGAGAGCCCCAGTTTGAGTCCGGTCACGATGCTCGGCAACGCATACGGAAGCAGCACCGATCGGAAGTACTGCCACCGTGTGAGCATCAGCGTGGTGCCGAGCTTGGTGACGATCGGAGTGACCGAGTTGAAACCGGTGCGCGCATTCAGCGCCACCACACCGAAGGCGAAGATGGTGGACAGGATGGCGATCGGAGCCACGCCAGCACCGAACAGCACCACCATGATCGGGTACAGCGCGAACGTCGGGACGGCGTAGTACACGTTAAGGTAGGGCTGAAACGCTCTGTCCCACAGCTCGTACCGCCACAGCACGTACGCGGCGCCGACACCGAGTACGGAGCTGAGCACGAAGGCCAGAACGATGATGCCGAGCGTCCGGCCCAACTCGTCGACAAGGAAGTCCGGGTCGGTCAGCAGGCTCAGTGACGTCGTGATCATGTCGGTCACCGGAACGATGTCGAGCGGAGAAGCGAAGAATCGTGCCGAGATGTCGATGGCCACCAGAGCCGCGACGAGGATGAGCACTGTCCATCCCCATGCGGGGAGACCGAGTTGGGTGGAGGGTGCAGGCCGGATGTATCCGGGGACCACAGAGGCGCGCGTGCTCTCGCGCGTGGGGGCACTCATGGTTCGATGCTCATCGTCTTCTTGGCCTCGTCGCGCAGACTCGACCAAATGCGTTCGTGCAATGCAGTTGCCGCTGGGCTGGCGAGGACGTCCTCGGAGCGCGGACGGGGCAGGTCGATGTCCATCTCGTCTATGAATCGACCGGGCCGTGCGCTCATCACCAGTACGCGATCGGACAGCAGAACAGCTTCCTGGATGCTGTGGGTGATGAACAGGACTCCACAGGTGAGCTTTTCGACGATCTTGAGCAGCTCGTAGGACATCACCAATCGCGTCTGCTCATCGAGAGCACCGAACGGCTCATCCGCGAGAATGAGGTCAGGCTCCATGGACAGGCAGCGAGCGATCGCCACACGCTGGCGCATACCGCCGGACAACTGCGTGGGGTAGTGGTCGCCGAACTTGCTCAGCCCCACAGTGTTCAGCAGCTCGTCGGCGCGGGCGCGCCTCTCTTTCTTGCCGACACCCCGGACTTCGAGAGCGAACGCGACGTTGTCGCGGACAGTCCGCCAAGGCAGCGTCGCCGATTCCTGGAAGATGACCGCAGTCTTGGATCGAGGGCTGGTGAGCGGGTGCCCGTCGACCTGCACGGTGCCGCCATCGTGATCCTGCAGTCCGGCGAACACCTCGAGCAGGGTGGACTTGCCGCAGCCACTGGGCCCGACGACGGAGACGAATTCTCCTCGGCCGATGGACAAGTCGATCTCGTGGAGGGCGGTCACATCACCGAAGTGCCGCGAGACCGACGAGGCGACGGCGATGGCGGAGGTGGTGTCGGGGCGGGGTCGAGTCGCTGCGTGAGTCACGTCGCTACCTTCTGGTGGTGGGAAATTGTTGTCAGGAGTCGCAGTCGCCGGGAACATCGTTCTCTACTCCCGCGGCGAGGAAGTCCGGGTCGAACAGGGTGCAGAAGTTGGGTACTCGATCGCTCCCGGACGCTTCCACGCCGTCCTGGGCGGATTCGACCGACGCGGTGTCGAAGCCGCCGCCCCAGGTGTCGACCGAGGATGCGCGCTCGACCACCGCGGTCGCCGACTCCACATCGAATCCGGTGTAGTCCGCGTAGATCTGCGCGGCTGCAACAGGATCGGCCTTGATGGACGCCACCGCCTCGGTGTAACCGGCATTGATGGCGCGCACGACGCCGGGATTACTCGCGGCGTAATCCTTGGTCGTGGTGATCGTCGACTGCAGGAACCGCGACATGTAGTCGGGGCTGCTGACAATCAGCTTGAAATCCTCCGTCCGCTGTTCGGCGACGATGGAGGGAACGAGCGCGATATCGACGTTGCCTGCTTCGAGTAGTGCGAAGCCCTCGCCGATTCCGCCGGAGGCAACCCGCTCAATTCGGCTCGGGTCGACGCCCGCAACGGAGGGAAGCAGACGCGTCAGAGCATCAGACGCCGAGTTGGGCCGGGTGTAGGCCCAACGGCGGACGTCCTCGATGGAGTTGATATTGGGATTCGAGGCGAGTGCGTAGAAGTTCATCGGGTACGGCCCCTGCGTGCCGCCGCCGACGATGCGCAGTTCGGAGCCGGCTGCGTCCGCCTGCACGATCGACGGGTAGCTGACCTCACCGATGGGGATGTTGCCGTCGAGCAGCGTGCGCATGGTCGCGCTGCCGCCCTTGCCCGGCACGATGTTCTCGACGATTACGCCATGCTTCTCGAACAGTCCCTGCTTCTGCGCGACAAGCCAAGGGATGCTGTAGATTTCGGCCGCTGCCGAGACGGTGACGTCGATCGTGACCGGATTGGCGGGGTCCGCGTCGGGGTCGGGATCCGATCCGCACGCCACCAGCGCGCCGGACAGCGCCACTGCTGTCATGATCGAGGTGATTCGGCGTAAATGCATCTGCGTCCTCGCTTGCTGATCGGCGTGACGATGCCGAAGTGGGAGTGTCGGCTGTCGCAGGCCCACCCGTAGTGAGACGTACGTAACAGCTGCCAACCACTTAAACATAAGATGTTTTGAGCGTCAAGGTGAGGTAAATACGGACAATGCCCGCCGATTGACCGCACGGTGCGGGTTAAAGATCAGATGTATGCGGTGGTATCGCCCGATGCCAGTCGGTCACCGACTGATAGCGCTCGCCCACGCCGAACAACGCGCCCTCACGGTGCGCCGCAGCGGTGAGTTGCGCTCCCACCGGCATGCCCGAGGACGGGTGGAACCCGACCGGCAGAGCCAGCGTCGGGCCGTCGTGCAACGACCACGGGTACGTGAATTGTCCCATCCGTCGTGAGAGCGCAACAACGTCGTCGCCCCCGTCCCTCGGGGGAACATCGACGGGCATGGCAGGGGTCAACACCACGTCGACACTCTCGAACGTGGCGGTCATGGCCTGACGGAACCGATCGCGGCCGGTGAGTGCACGGGCACGGTCGGACTCGGAAAGGCTCAGGCCCAGCGCTATTCGTTCGTAAGTCGCGGGCTGGAAACGGGAGGGCTCGGTGTCGAGCCGGTGCCGATGGCGGCGAGCGAGGTCGCTGTAGACAATCGTGTAGACGATGTCCTGAGCATCGGCGGCATGCCCCAGCTCGATGGGGACGATCTCGTACCCCAGTTCGGCGAAGGTGCGCACCGCAGCCGCGACGGTCTGCGCGACGCCCGGATCCACGTCCGCGGTGAGGAACATGGTGGGCACACCGATACGTGTCACGGCTGATGGTTCGGATGGAGTGGGGGACAAGACGTCGAATAGAGCCTTCACCTCGGCCACCGACCGCGCCATCGGGCCGACGGTGTCGAATTGCTCGCTCACCGGGAACACGCCGTCGTTGCTGATCGATCCCCAACTCGGGCGGAGACCGGTGATTCCGCACGACGCGGCGGGGAGGCGCACCGACCCGCCGGTGTCGGTGCCCAGGGACGCGTCGATCAATCCGGCGGCGACGGCAATCCCCGAACCGCCGCTCGATCCGCCGGGGACCCGAGCGGTATTCCACGGGTTGTACGACGGTCCTGCAGCCGAGTTCTGCGAGGTGACGCCGACGGCGAACTCGGCCATGTTCAGTTTCGCGACCACCGACCCGCCTGCGTCACGTAGGCGGGTGACGACCTCGGCATCAGCGTCGGCGACGTTGTGCTCGAGAAACTCCGACGCGCAGGTGGTCTCGACGCCGGCCACGTCGATGTTGTCCTTGACGCCGATGCGCAGGCCGGACAGGGGCCCTGGGGTGTCGTTCCGGTCGTCGATCCACCGGACGACACCGCCGAAGGTCCCGTCCTCGATCAGGCCGCGCTCCGGGCGCGCAGCTTGGCCGTCGCGTCCTCGTCGACCGTCCACGAATCGGTGTTCACGACCACACCGTAGTCGCGTCGAGCATCGTCCTCGGTGAGGTACTCGTCCCAGACGTCGCTGAGCACCTGGAAGGGATCACGCTCGAACGGGTTCCCGAAGCCGCCGCCCGAGGGGAGCTTGATCTCGAGCGTCTCACCGGAACGAATCGTCTCCTGAGTGACCTTGGAGTACAACACTTCCTCGCGGTCGGTCCCGGCGTTCCTGGTGAACGAGCCGGACACACCATTGTGTCCACCGAGGGCTCCGGCTGGAGGATCCGACCGGTTGTCGGCCTCGGACCCGAGGAACGTATCGGTCTCCATCAACCACTTACGCACACTGCCGATACCGCCGCGCCACTTGCCTGGTGCGGGAGCCTCGTCGCGCAGCTCGTACCGCAACGCACGCATGGCGTGGTTGAGCTCGAGCTCCTCGATCGGGTTGTTGCGCGTGTTGGCCATCAGAGCGTCGACAGCGTCCATGCCGTCCTTGCCGTTGCGGCCACCGTAGGAGCCCTCGTTGATTTCGATGTAGACCCAATAGGATTCGCCGTCCGGCGCGATACCGGAATAGGCGATGGCGCACAGAGCCGCAGACGATCCCGCGATCGCATGGTCCGGAAGAACCGGGGCCAGAGCCAGGTTGATCGAGTCGAACACCCGGTTCACCTGAGAGAACCGCGCGAAGCACGACGCGGGGAAGTCCGGATTGAAGATCGTGCCCTCGGGGGCATAGGCCTTGACGGGGCGGAAGCACCCGTCGTTCTGGGGAACGAATTCCTCGGTCAGATCCTCGTCGAGGAGGATCGTGCGAATGGCCGAGACGGCAACCGGGAGAACCGAACCCTCGAACGGGACGTTGAATGCGGTGGGCACCTGGCTGTTGGAGCCGGTGAGGTCGATGAGAATGTCCTCGCCCTCGACCTGCACCCGCACGGCCACCTTCAGTGGTTCGCCGCGGTTCTTGCCGTCGTCGTCGAGGTAGCCGATGGGTGCGGTGTAGCTGCCGTCGGGAATCTCGCGAATCTTTTTGCGTAGCATGGATTCGGAGTAGTCCATCCAGCGTTCGCCCGCGCTCATCACGGTGTCGAGGCCGTACTTCTCGAGCAGCTCGGTGAATCGCTTCTCCCCGATCCGCGAGCACGCGATCAGTGCTTCGAGGTCGCCGCGGTTCTGCTCCGGGGTACGGACGTTGTCGAGGATGTGCTGAATCAGGTAGTCGTTGCGGACCCCGGCCTCGTAGATCTTCATCGAGTCCATCAGCTTGCCCTCGGCCCACACGTCGACGACGTCCATGCACAGTCCGGGGAAGTTGCCGCCGACGTCGGACACGTGCCCGGTACACCCGGCGAAGCCGATGTGCTCGCCCTGCCAGAAGATCGGAATGATCACGCCATAATCGGGGGAGTGAGCCGCTCCGTGGTACGGATGATTGTGCAGCACCACGTCTCCGGGCTTGTACGTTCCGGCGAGGCGACGGTTGACGCCCTTGATGTAGGCGGGAATCGAACCACAGTGCATCGGAGTCGAATCCGATTCACACAGTTCGCGTCCGTTGATGTCGAAGATGCCCGCGCCGAGATCCTCGGACTCTCGGATGAGCGAGGAGTACGCCATGCGGTAGAGCACCTGGGCCATCTCTTTGGCCATCGACTGCAGAGCTCCGCCGATGACGCGCAGCGTGATGGGATCGACCTCGACGTCGTTCCAGGTTCGAGTGGATTCGCCCGCCAGTGACACTCCGGTGGTGGGCATCAGCGCCTTGCTCATGCGGGGTTCCTCTCGATGATGATGTGGCCGACGGCGTCGACGGTGGCGTGCTGGTTCATGCCGATGATCGTGGTGGAATCGAACTGCTCGACGATCGCAGGACCGTCGATCTCGTTGTTCGCCAACAACAACGACCGCTCGTAGACCGGGGTGTCCACCCACTGCGGCGCGGACGTCTCGTCCTGCCAGAACAGCGCCTGGGTGGTCGTCTTGATCGCGGCCGAGGAGTCGGCGGAGCCCACGGCGATGTCGGCGATCTGCACGTGCGGGACCGCACCCACGCCGGTGACGCGAACGTTGATCAGCTGCACGGGCTTGTCGTCGAACCGCTGAGAGTAGGTGCGTCCGTGCACTTCGTGGAATGCCTCCGCGACGGTTTTGACCCACACGTCGTCGATGTCGCCGTCCGGCGCGGCGACGCGGAGTTCGTAGCCCTGGCCGACGTAACGGCAGTCGACGCTGCGTTCGAGCGAAATGTTCTCGGCTGCAACGCCGTCCTTCTCGAGCTGCGCGACGGCGAGGGCGGACAGACGCTCGACCTGCTCCTGCAGCAGTTCGATGTTCGGGTCCGCAGACGACGTCCACACCGTCGTCGGCTCCTCGTAGCGGATGTCGGTGGTGAGCAGGCCGACGGCGGAGGTGATGCCGGGGTGACCGGGCACGATCACGCGCGGGATGCCGAGCTGGTCGGCGATCTGCCAGGCGAACAGCGGACCGGCACCGCCCTCGGCGATCAGTGAGAAGTCGCGCGGGTCATAGCCTTTGCGCACCGAGTGCAGGCTGATCGCCTCGGTCATGGAATGGGCGAGGATCTTGAAGATGCCCATCGCGGCGTCGTCGAGCGGGGTGTCGAGCTTGTCGGCGATGTGAGTCTGAATCGCTTCGCGCGCCAGCTCGGGCTTGACCTCCATGGTTCCGGACAGGAAGCTCTTCTCGCGCAGCCATCCCATCATCACCATGGCATCGGTGGAGGTCGGTTCGGTGCCGCCGTGTCCGTAGCAGGCGGGACCGGGAACGGCACCCGCACTGCGTGGTCCGACGCGGAACATGCCCCCGTCGTCGACCACGGCGATGGAACCGCCGCCGGCACCGATGGTGTCGACCTCGGCCATCGGCACCATCGCGTGGTAGTCACCGATTCGGGTGTCGAGCAGATGCTTCATCCGCAGCGCGCCGTCCGGGGCCACGCCGACATCCGCGGAGGTGCCACCGACATCGAGTGTGATGACGCTGGGGTACCCGGACGCCTTGCCGATGGCGCAGCCACCGAGTAGGCCGGCGACCACACCGCTGGTCAAGAGTGAGACCGGGATTTCGCTGGCGCTGCGAGAGGTGACGAGCCCGCCGGCCGAGGTCATCAGGTGCACGTCCTCACCGACCTGTGCAGCTTTGGCCTTACCGGCCAGATTCTCGATGTACTTCGAGGTCTTCGGTCCGATGAACGCGTTGAGCGCTGCGGTCGAAAAGCGTTCGTACTCGCGGTATTGCGGAGCCACCTCGCTGGACAGGGAGATGAAGACGCCGGGAAACTCTTCTTCGATGATGGCTCGCACGCGCTGCTCGTGCGTGGGGTTGCGGTACGCGTGCAGGAATGCGACGGCGATGGCCTGCACGCCTCGCTCACGCAGCAGTCGAACCTGTTCGCGTACAGCATCTTCGTCGAGCGGGGTCAGAATATTTCCTGCGGCATCGATGCGTTCGGGGACCACCCGACGGTTGCGTCGCGGCACGAGCTGCCACTTCTGCCACGGAAGATCCTGGTAGTTCGAGTAATTGAGAGGACGCTTCTTGCGCGCGATGTGCAGCAGGTCGCGGAAGCCCTCGGTGGTGATCATGCCAACGTCGCAGCCGTTGTGTTCGAGCACGATGTTGGTGGCCACGGTGGTGCCATGGAAGAACATGTCGATTTCGGACGGGTCGATCCCTGCGCGTTCGGCGAGAACTTTGATGCCGTCCATCGTGCCGATCGAGGGGTCGTGGTTGGTGGACGGGGTCTTGTGCACGACGACCGTGCCGTCGTCGTCCCACAGGACGAGGTCGGTGAACGTGCCGCCGACGTCGACTCCAATGCGTTTCATGCTGCGTCCGTTCTGTCGGTGCCCGAGGGGAGCGGGAAGGCGTGCTCCGCGTGTCCTACGAAGTCGTGGGGTCACTGCTGAGGTGACATGAGTCATAGTGCTGATGATCGACGGGAAAAGCAATACCTCTGATGTATTGCGTCGGCTTTGTCCAAATATTGGCCTGGATCAGGGCCGGTATGCGCATTTTCTTGCTAAAAAGCGGATGTATCGTCCGTCGTGATCTCTGCGTCTAGAGGCAGCGGCCAGGCTAAGCTCGAGCCGACCGGTCAGTAGAAACAGTCGAGCGACATCAGGGGGAAGACGTGGCCCAATCGGCTCCGCTCAAGGCGACCGCCAAGAGTGTCCCCGCGTATGCGGTTCTCGCCGGCCATCTTCGGAGCCGCATCCTCTCCGGTGAGCTGCAGCCAGGGGAGCGGCTACCCGGCGAAGCCGAGCTCACGGCCGAATTCGGCGTCGGGCGTAGCACTATTCGTGAAGCCCTCCGGTCTCTGGCCAGCCAGAACCTGATCGAGACGACCAGGGGAGTGACCGGTGGAAGCTTCGTCGCCGTCCCCAGCGTCGGACACATCAGTGAGCATCTGGAAACCGGTGTGGCCCTGATGGCCGCCGCGGAGACCGTCACCGTCGACCAGCTCATGGAAGTGCGCAACCTGATGGAGGTCCCGGCCGCGGGCATCGCGGCGTTCCGCCGCACCGACGAGCATCTCGAGCAGCTCAACGCGACCATCTTCGACCCCAACCAAGTGCAGGGACCCGAGACCTTCGCCAAGAACCAGGAATTCCACCTCGTCTTGCTGCGCGCAGCGCACAACCCCCTGCTCGAGCTCATCACCGCACCCGTCTTCCGTGTCCTGTCGGGCCGCTTCGGTCGTGACCATGCGCCCGAGGGCTTCTGGCAGTGCGTCGACAGCGACCATCGGGGACTGCTCGACGTGGTGGAGGCCGGTGACTCGATGGCCGCCATGGATCTGATGCGTAAGCATCTCGACCACCTCGGTGACTCGTACCGACAGATGGATCGACTCCGTAACCCGTAAACATCTGCTCTTTACCGAGTCGATTCACGTGAAGATTGCTGATTACCGGTTTTCTCGAACCCTTGACGCCATAAACATCTGATGTTTATGGTCTAGGTAAGGCACTCGCCAAACCGACACGAGGAGACACGGTGGCAATCCATCCGGCCGTTCTGGGGCGCTTCTTCGACGACTACGCCGTGGGGGACGTCTACCAACATCCCTTCGGGCGGACGATCTCGGAGACCGACAACACGTGGATCACGCTGCTGTCGCTCAACACCAACCAGAACCACTTCAACGCGCATCTGGCGTCGCAGAATCCCATCACCGATGGGAAGGTCATCGTCAACTCCGGCTTCACAGTCTCTGTGGTGCTGGGACTTTCGGTGATCGACATGAGCCAGAACGCGATCTCCAACCTCGCCTTCACCGACATCAAGATGTCCCACCCGGTCTATGCAGGCGACACCCTGTACGCCGAAAGCATCTGCACCGGGCTGCGCAAGTCCGAGTCACGCCCCTACGCCGGCATCGTCTCGATGATCACCCGCGGCCTCAATCAGGATGGCGTCGAGGTCATTTCGTGGAAGCGCTCGGTCATGGTCGCCACCCGCGACAGTGGCATCGGGCAGAACTACTTCCCCGAAGCGCAGAACGGCCCGCTCGAACTCCCCACGACGAAAGATTCCGACGCATGAGGCCACTCGAAGACGTCCGCATCATCTCCCTCGAGCAGTACGGCGCAGGCCCGTTCGGTAGCTTGCACCTGGCCGACCTCGGCGCGGATGTCATCAAGATCGAGGACCCCAGCGTCGGCGGCGACGTCGGCCGCTACGTCCCGCCCTACAACGAGGGTGAAGACTCGCTGTTCTTCGAGAGCTTCAATCGCAACAAACGTTCACTCTCCCTTGATCTTTCGACGCCCAGTGGGCGAGCGGTGTTCGAGGACCTCGTTCGTACCAGCGACGCCGTCTACTCCAACCTCCGCGGTGACGTGCCGGAGAAGATCGGCATCACCTACGACCAGCTCAAGCATCTCAATCCCGCAATCGTGTGCTGCAGCCTCACCGGCTTCGGTATGACCGGACCGCGGTCGAAAGAGCCCGGCTACGACTACATTCTGCAAGGTCTCGCCGGCTGGATGAGCGTCACCGGCGACCCGGACGGCCCGCCGACCAAATCCGGTCTGTCGCTGGTCGATTACTCCGGTGGATTCGTCGCCGCGATCTCACTGCTGTCGGGATTGCACGCGGCCAAGCGCGATGGCATCGGCGGTGACTGCGACGTCTCGCTGTACGACACGGCGATGTCGCTACTGACGTATCCCGCGACGTGGCATCTCAACGCCGGATTCGAGCCGATCCGCACGAAGAACTCGGCGCACCCCTCGCTGGTTCCGTTCCAGGCCTTCGAGGCAACGGACGGATGGCTCATCGTCGGTTGTGCCAAAGAGAAGTTCTGGGACCGGCTCGTCGTCGCCATCGACCGCCCGGATCTCGGTGCCGATCCACGGTTCACCAACTTCTCGCTGCGTGGGAAGAACCAGGACGTGCTGCTGCCGATCCTGGAAGAGGTGTTCGCTACGAACACCGTCGAGCACTGGCTCTCGAAGCTCGGCCCGGCCGGGGTGCCTACCGGCCCGATCAACGACGTCGAGCACGCACTGACCGAACCGCACACGCTCGCACGCAATCTCGTGGTCGAGACCGAGCATCCGGTGTACAACACCGTGCGTCAGGTCGCCTCCCCGGTGAACTTCGGATCCGAGGCCAAGCAGTACCGCCGAGCGCCGCAGCGCAACGAGCACTTCGACGACATCGTGCGCGACCAACTGGGCTACGACGACGAACGCGTCGCACAACTGAAGGCGGAGGGCGCCTTCGGTACGGCGAAGGACGAGGTGCGGGCGTGACCTCGACGATCCTGGCGGAGTGGGCATCGGGTGTCACCGTCGCCGATCTGTCCGAGGACGTCCGGCACGCGGCCGCGCGGCACCTGCTCGATGGCGTCGGTAATACCGTTGCG
This sequence comes from Rhodococcus sp. NPDC078407, assembly GCF_044542515.1. NCBI lineage: Bacteria > Bacillati > Actinomycetota > Actinomycetes > Mycobacteriales > Nocardiaceae > Rhodococcus > Rhodococcus sp. NPDC078407. The sequence goes on from NZ_JBITUQ010000012.1 coordinate 98,199, forward strand.
GCCCAACGGCTCGGCTACGGCCGACCGGGCTGGACAGTAGCCGACGCCCTCGGCGGCCCACCGGAGGCGCGGGCCCTCACCGGGACCCGTGGCCTCTCCGCGCCGGCAGCCGCCTTCGCGACCGGGGTGATGCTGCACTCGCTGGACTTCGACGACACGCATGCGGGTGCTCTGGTGCACGCGACGGCTGTATCTCTCCCTGCGGCATTCGCCGTCGGTCAGCAGGTATCGGCTACTGGTGCGGACGTGCTGACCGCTGCAGCTCTCGGGCTCGAAACCGCCTGCCGCCTCGGTGAAGTCAGCCCGCACGGGTTTCATGCCCGGGGTGTGCATGCCACGGCAGCGGTAGGACCGTTGACGGCCGCGCTCGTCGCCGGACATCTGTCGAAGTTCGACACCGAGACACTGGTCAACGCCCTGGGGATCGCCGGGTCGTCGAGTTCGGGTCTGCTCGAGTTCCTCGATACCGACGCCGACACCAAGGCACTGCATCCCGGATCGGCGAGCATGAACGGTGTTCTGGCCGCTCGACTCGCCGCCGCCGGAGCCACCGGACCAGCGTCGGTCCTGGAAGGTCGACGCGGAATCTACGCTGCGTTGACCGACCGGCCGACGAATTTCGCGGCACTGACGGAGGGACTCGGCACCCGGTGGGAAGCCACCCGCATCGGCATCAAGCCGTATCCGAGTTGCCAGCTGATGCACGTCACGCTCGACGCAGTGGCGAAGGCGCTCGGCGACAGTGCGGTTCAAGCAAGCGATGTTGCCGACATCGAGGTGTTCGTCCACCCCGATTCGAGTCCGTTCGTCTGCGGACCCAACACCGGGGTCGCGTCACCGCGCAGTACCTACGACGGCAAATTCGATCTGCCGTGGAGCGTGGCCGCTCTGCTGCACGACGGTGCCATCACCGTCTCGACGTACACCGATGAATCCATCGCACGTGAGGACGTCCTCGTCACCGCCCGCAAGGTACGGGTGACGAACCTACCGTCCGAGGTTCCCGCGGCAGCCGCGTCGGGCAGGGCGGTGCTCACGCTTACCGACGGACGAGTGCTCGACGCCTCCGTCGGCGGCAGCCAAGGATCCGCCGGGTTCCCGCTGAGCGACGACCGTCTGCTGGAGAAGTTTCTCGCCAACTGCGGCAACGACTCTCGTGCTACCGAGCTGGCCGACCGAATCCTCGGGTTGGTCGACGAAACCGACTTGACCGCCATCCTCGACCTCGCCGCAGCCATCGCGCCGGCACCCTGACACTTCAACCGACAGGACATCATCATGGACTTCACGTACGACGAGCAGCAGTCGGCCTTCCGTAAAGCATTGCGCACCTTTGTCGACAAGGAAATCATCCCCGTCGCGAACGAGTGGGAGAAGACGGGACGGTACCCCACCGAGATCGTCGAACACATGAAGGCCATGGGCCTGTTCGGCATCACGACGCCGGAGGAGTACGGCGGCCTCGACCTCGACAAGGTCTCGTTCACCCTGGTGTACGAGGAGCTGGCCCGCGGCTGGATGGGCGTCGCCGGAATTCTCGGCAGCCACAACCTCTCGTGCTGGATGATCGGCAAGCACGGCACCGAGGAGCAGAAGAAGACTCTGCTGCCCAAGCTCGCGTCGGGTGAATGGCGAACGGGTGTTGGTCTGACCGAGCCCGGTGCCGGCACTGACCTGCAGGGCATCAAGACCACTGCGAAGCGGGACGGCGACCACTACGTCGTCAACGGTGCCAAGACGTGGATCACCAACGCCCGGCACGCGAATGTGCTTCCGGTACTAGTCAAGACCGACACCACCACGACCCCCGCGCACAAGGGAATGTCGCTGCTGTTGATCGACACCACGACCGACGGTTTCGAGGTGCAGCGCGACATGGGCAAGCTCGGCTACAAGGGCACCGAGTCGTGTGAGATCACGTTCACCGACGTACGTGTTCCCGTCGACGCAGTGCTCGGTGGGGTGGAGGGTCGTGGTCTGCAGCAAGCACTGTCCGGTCTCGAGATCGGCCGGCTGAACATCGCGGGTCGCAGCGTCGGCATTGCACAGGCCGCCTACGACGCCGCCCTCGAATACGCGAAGCAGCGCACCGCATTCGGTCAGCCCATCGCCGAGTTCCAGGCGATCCAGCTCAAGATCGCCGACATCGCGACCCAGCTGCAGGCCGCACGTCTGATGACGTACTGGGCTGCATCACAGGCAGATTCAGGCAAGCGCGTGGACATGGAAGCCGGCATGGCGAAGTGCTTCGCCTCCGAAGCCGCCATCACCGCCAGCCTCGAAGCCATGCGTATCCACGGTGGCTACGGCTACTCCACGGAATTCGTCGTCGAGCGCCTCTACCGCGACGCCCCGCTGATGGCCATCGGTGAGGGCACCAACGACATCATGCGCACCGTCATTGCTAAGTCCCTCGTCGCGGGCACGGGCGTCATCGGATGAGGTCGGCTCTGACGTACCTCTACGTCCCCGGGGACGTGCCGGAGCGTTTCGACAAAGCATTGGCGTCGGGCACGGATGCGGTGGTGCTGGATCTGGAGGATGCCGTCACCGCGGCGAACAAGGATCGCGCCCGCGCGACGGTAGCCGAGTGGGTTGCTGCCTGCGAACCGGGTGAGGTGCAGATCTGGGTGCGAGTGAATCCGGGACCGTTGCAGGAGGCCGATATTCGCGTGGTCCTGCACCCGAAGCTGACAGGTATCTGGCTTCCGAAGGTCTCCTCTGCTCGGGAGATCGAACAGACCGACGCTCTACTGAGTGGCAGTGACGCGGTGGTCTCGCCTCTCATCGAGACTGCCGCGGGAGTGTTCGCGGCCCTGGAGATTGCCCGAGCGCCTCGGGTCAAGTTCCTTCAGATCGGCGAGGTGGACCTCGCCGCCGATCTGGGCGTCGACGGTTCTGCGGAGTCGATGTCGTTCGTGCGTGCTCAGGTGGTCGCGGCCAGCGTGGCGGCGGGGATCGATCCACCGCCTGCTGCGGTGTCGCGAATTTTCCGCGATGCCGATGCGTTCGAGGCCGATACTCGCACTCTGGCCGGTCTAGGTTTTGTCGGGCGTGCGTGTATTCATCCGGCGCAACTCGCGCCGGTGCGAACGGTGTACGTGCCGTCCGAAGACCAGGTACGGGAAGCAGAGGAACTGCTGGCCGACCTGGAACGTGCCACCTCGGGTGTTGCCGTGGACAGCAAGGGATTTCTGATCGACGAGGCCGTTGCCCGAACCGCTCGACGAGTGGTGGAGCGTGGTGCCAAGCGGGAGACGATCAGCAGCTGACGTCAGCCGAAGGCGATGTGAAGCCCCACGCTGGCAGTGGCCCCACCGGCGCTGAGGATGAAGTTGTGTCGTCCTTCGTCGCGGAACACCATCTGCATCGGCAGGAACCAGAATCGATTTTCGCCGGTGAAGCCGGCACCGGGGATCTGCAGGCCCCGCTGATTCACGATGTGTTCGCCCGTCGCGTCGAGCACCTCGAGCGTCGCGGGAAAGTCCTTACCTATGTCGTCCGGTCCTGTCTGCAGTAACGCGACCAGACGGCATTCGAGCATGCGGGTGTCGCGAGGGACGGTGCAGGTGTCCCATACACCGCCGAGAATGTCGAGCATGTCTTCGCTGACCCGCGCGTACTCGGCGAAGAACAGCCCGGTGATGATTATCGGCTTCGGCCACCTCTTTCGACCGACACTGGCGTCGGGGTTGACAGTCGTGTCGACAACCCTAAGCGGCCAGGGAGCCATCTGCTGACGCAGCGCCGCGTCGATGCAGAACCACCGTCAGTGCGATGGCGACCACGATGCCGATCAACGGCGGAATTCCGATGTCGAGTTCCCCGGACAGCCACGCAAGGAACGCCGTGAAGGCATAGACCGCGAGATGTCGACAGTGCACCAGCGGGGGAGTGTGCCCTTCGGGTATGCCCTGACGCCAGCGGCACAGGAAGTCCCCGATGAGAACACCGCCCAACGGTGGAATGAAAGTGCCGAGCAGACTCAGATAATCGACCAGATGGTTGTGCACACCGACGAGCGCGAGCAGGGTTCCGATTGCGCAGCCGCCGATGATGAACGGTGCCTTGCGGGGATGCCGAAACATTTCTGCGCCGGCGACGCCGAAGGCATATGCGGTGTCGGCGTTGCTCTTCCACAGGTTGCCGAACAGCAGGATCAGGCCCCACCCGACGAGTCCCAGGTTGTAGAGAACCAGAACGAAATCGCCCTCACCGAAGGTGATTGCTCCGATCGCCCCGAAGAGAATCATCATTCCGTTGCCGACGAGGAACCCGATGATGCACGCCCACGCCGCTTGCGACCCGGATCGCGCGAACCGAGTCCAGTTTGGCGCCTGTGTCCCCGCCGAGACGAAGGTGCCGACGACGGTTGTGATGGCGAGAGTGACCGTCATGGTCGTCGTGGGTGCGATCGACGTCAGACCGGAGAACCCACCGACCTCGTCGAGAGATCGGGAGACCACCCAACACGCCAGGGCGATAATCAACGGCGTCGACACGACCGAGACCCAATACATTCCGCGGTATCCGTAGCACGCAGTGATGCACATCAGGATGCTCGCGCCGATCATCACGGCCGCCCGCGCGGCATACGACTCCCAGCCCAACGCCTGCGAGGTGAGCTCACCGATGGTGCCGATGATGACGCCATACCAACCAATTTGCGTACCACCGAGGAGCAACGACGCAAGCTTGGATCCGCCGGTGCCGAAGCTGTAACGCGCCATGAGCACGGTCGTCAAACCTGTACGTGCACCGGCAAATCCCATCATGGCCACGTACGCGCCTAAGATCGCTGAGCCGGCGACGATCACCAGGATGAGGGTCCAGAAACTGAACGCCGTGCCGAGTGCAGCGCCGGCCAGCATTGTCGGCGTGAAGATGGTGAAGCCCAGCAGAACGATGGCCAACGAGAAGAACGGCCTGCGGGCACTGCGGGGCACGGGCGTGACGGGGTAGTCCAGGTCTACCGGTTCGTCGGCCTTTTGTGCGGTGGACTCGTGATCGGCTCGGTTGCTCATGCCTCCTCGCCGATGTCTTCGAGCCACAGGCCTGGGCGCTCCTCCAACATGCGTTCCATGAGCTGCAGACAGGCGGGGTCGTCGACGACGTCGAGCTGTACCCCATGGTCGCGCAACAGACTCTCCGACATCTCGAAGGATTGGTTCTCACCGATGACGATTCGCGGAATTTCGTACAGCAATGCGGTTCCCGCACACATGAAGCACGGGGACAGTGTGGTGTAGAGGACGGATTTGCGGTACACCGAAGCCGGTAGTCGCCCCGCTCGCTCGATGCAGTCGGTTTCGCCATGACGAATTGCGCTGTCCATCTGCACGCGTCGGTTCCGTCCCACCGCCAGTACTTCGCCGTCGTGCACGAGTGCCGCGCCGATCGGGACGCCGCCCTCCTCCCAGCCGATCTGTGCCTGCTCGATTGCAAGTCCGAGGAAGTACTCGTCGGTGTGCGCGGGATCGGTCACGGGGTCCTCCTGAAGCGTCTACGAAACGGTGAGGGTGATGCGTGCCATCAGTCGACCAGGCCTCGCACAGATTGCCAAGGGACAACGTGTCACTCGAGCAATAGTCGATCTGGAGCACTGTGTCCCACCGGCGGAGCATGAACGAATGCTGCCGACACTGCGAAACGTTCTGGCGCTGCCGTCTTTCGAAGCGGCTGCTGTCGAGGTACTCACGGGCTTACCCGACACCGTGGTCGTCCGCTGGGTGCATTCGTCCGAGGTCTACGAGATGGGCGGCTTGCTGTCGGGCGGAGAGCTGTTGTTGACCACCGGACTCGGCCTCCAGGGACGATCGGCCCAGCAGCTGACCGCCTACGTCGACCAACTGGCCGACGCGGGATGTGCCGCTCTCGCAATGGAAGTCGGGCGCTCATTTCTCGTGGCACCGCCGGAATTGGTCGAGGCCGCGCGTCGCCGAGGGGTGGCATTCCTGACGCTGCACACGATCGTCCCATTCGAGCGGATGGTCGAGGACTTCCACGACCTCATGATGAGGCGCCGGCTCGGAATGCAGCGCACCGGCGAGCCGGTCTGGCATCAGCTCATGGACCTCGTCGTGGCGGGGCAGGGCATGACTGCCCTACTCGATGCGATCGCACGGCTGGCCGGCTGTGGCGTCGATCTGCTCGACGCGGAGGGCCGCGTCGTCGAACACAACGCTACCGCTGCGCCGCGATCGGCCGATGAAAAAACGGTCCTCGACGTGCGCGGACCCGCGGGCTCGCTCGGTCGGCTCGTGCTGGCCGGACGGACCACTCCACGGCGCTCGGCCATCGGTCACTGCGCGGCCGTCGCGGTAGCTCTGGAACTCGGTCGACATCCCGGCCTCGGCCCCCGACAGTCCCGTGCACAGGCCGTGATCACCGATCTCGTGGGAGGCACGTCGACCTCACACGGTGACCTCGTCGAGCGCCTCGGCGCAGCCGGTTGGGCACCCACCGAAGGCCACCATGTTCTGGTGGCCGCCGTCGACGTCGATCAACGAACTCCGGCGCGCGAGCTGTTGATTCCGGTTCGAGAGGCGGTCGAGTCCGTCCTCGGGCGGTGTTTGGTCGGGGTGGCTGCGAACCACGTCGTCGTGCTCGCGCAGGGCTGGGTGCAGCCGTCGCCTGCGCGAGTTCGCTCCGCGTTCAGTGAGATCGAGGCTCTGCTCCGCGGCGGATCTCATGGTTCGGCATTGCGCACGATCGGTGCGTCGGCTCCGGTCCTCGGGTTGTCTCACATCTCCGATGCGATCGGCCGAGCGCGTGAGGTGGTCCAGATCGCGCGGCGCTTCGGAACTCGCACCGGTGTTCTGTGCGCTCGCGATATCGGTGTTCAACGGTTGCTGGGCGCGTGCGTACCGGCCATGATCACGGAGTTCGTCACCGAACAGCTCGGTGACGTGATCGCTTTCGACACCGAACACTCTGCCGATCTCGTGCGAACCCTCGATGCCTTCGTGGCGAACGGCGGTAGTAAAGCCCAGACTGCGATCGGACTGGGCATCAGGCGACAGTCTCTCTACGCCCGGTTGTCGCGACTCGACACGCTCCTGGGCACCTCGCTCGATGATCCGACGCACCTGGCCGGTCTGGGACTCGCTCTGACGGCGTGGCGTATGCAGACCGGGCTCGACCCGCAGGCCGCATTCGCGCGTACATCGCGCTGCGGAAGCTGACCCCACTCGATCGGGAACGTCGTGGATCCGGTCCTGTGAGTCCCCAACCTGTGTGCCCATCTCGCGTCCGTCATTGTTACGGTCATATTTCACATTCCTCACATAGGAGACGCACGAGTGTCGACGCGAGACCAGATCGAGACGATCTACCAGCAAGTTCGCGCGCGGAACGCGGGAGAGCCCGAGTTCCATCAAGCGGTGACCGAGGTGTTCGACTCGCTTCGAGTGGTGGTCGATCGCAGTCCGGGTTACGCCGACGCCGGGTTGATCGAGCGTTTGTGTGAGCCGGAGCGTCAGATCATCTTCCGTGTTCCGTGGGTGGACGACGCCGGCGCAGTGCACGTCAACCGTGGCTTCCGAGTGCAGTACAACAGCGCCCTGGGGCCGTACAAGGGTGGATTGCGGTTCCACTCCAGCGTCAACCTGGGCATCGTCAAGTTCCTGGGTTTCGAGCAGATCTTCAAGAACGCACTGACCGGGCTCCCCATCGGCGGCGGCAAGGGCGGCTCCGACTTCGACCCCAAGGGCCGATCCGAGGCCGAGGTCATGCGGTTCTGCCAGTCCTTCATGACCGAGCTGCACCGCCACATCGGCGAGTACACCGATGTGCCCGCCGGCGACATCGGCGTCGGTGGCCGCGAAATCGGTTATCTCTTCGGGCAATACAAGCGACTGACCAACTCCTACGAATCCGGCGTGCTGACCGGCAAAGGCACCTCGTGGGGTGGTTCGCAGGTACGCCGGGAAGCCACCGGCTACGGCGTCGCCTATTTCGTCGCAGACATGCTCGAGACGCTCGGCACCTCACTGGATGGCAAGACCGTCGTCGTATCCGGGTCCGGCAACGTCGCCATCTACGCGATCGAGAAGGTGCATCAACTCGGCGGCACAGTGATTGCATGCTCGGATTCCTCGGGCTACATCGTCGACTCCAACGGCATCGATCTCGCACTGCTCAAAGACATCAAAGAGGTGCGACGCGAACGCATCAGCGCGTACGGCGAGACCGTCGACGGAGCATCGTTCATCGAGAACGGCTCGATCTGGGATGTGCCGTGCCAGGTAGCAATGCCGTCGGCCACGCAGAACGAACTCGATGCCGACGCGGCGAAAGTCCTCGTCTCCAACGGCGTGAAGGTGGTGGCCGAAGGGGCCAACATGCCGACCACACCGGACGCCGTCCAGATCTTCCGCGACGCCTCAGTCGCGTTCGCACCTGGCAAGGCGGCCAATGCCGGAGGAGTGGCCACCTCCGCTCTAGAGATGCAGCAGAACGCATCTCGTGACTCGTGGAGTTTCGAGTACACCGACGAACGCCTCGCCGCGATCATGCACGGAATCCATCACCGAACCATCGCGACCGCCGAGGAGTACGGCAAGCCGGGCGACTACGTCCACGGCGCGAATATCGCCGGTTTCATCAAAGTCGCCGACGCGATGATCGCTCTCGGCATCGTCTGAAGCACCGCCCTCATCACCGACTGGCTTATTATTTTCTTTCGGCTACAGTCGGCTGCACGAGCTCGAACCGAAAGAAGGTGTGTCGCTGTGATCCCCGATGGAGCAGAGGTGCGGTAGCGTTCGCGCTTTCGTCACCTCGTTCGATCCTCGGTCCCTCGACTCCGTCCTGGACCCGATTGCAGCGCCACCTCTTTCGACCACCGGCCGTTCTGATCGCGCTCGGTAAAGCCTGTCCGTCGTCGCATCGAGAAACAGCGGTCATCGAATAGTCATCTCGAATCGGCGGGCGCAGTTCTGCGTCCGTACATCGCGCAATGCCGCATCGCAGAATCGGAAGCATCGATAACCATCGACCGCGATATGGCCGGCCCCGGATCTGCCGTCACCGTCATGTTCGATGGTGACGAGAAGGACGTGGACACCTTCGTGCTGGCCGAACACGCGACGGAGAGCAGCGACCGAACCTGCTCGACCGCTTCACCTTTGGGGTCAGCGTTGGACGGGAGTCGAGTGCGTGACGTACGCACGTACTCGCTCCCCTCCGGTGCCGAGAGCACAGTGACAGTCCTGGGCATCACCTGGCCGTGAGGGTGTTGCAGTGGCCTGCTCGGCGGGAATCGACTAGCTGATCAACGCACGCACCGGCGTCGGCTCCCGGCCCAACAGGGTTGCGGTGACGGCACTCCCGGCCAGAAAGTCTCGGTCGTCGTAAAACTCGAACATTGCCCCGAGTCGATGTTGCTCATCGGCGGACATCGAGTCGTTGTGCAGCTTCATCCATTCATCGACACTCGAGGACCTGGAAGCGACCACACGGCCGGTGGCCACCTCGACCAGACGAACCACATCTCGGACACTGAGCGCTTCCGGCCCACCGAGCTCGTACGTCGCCGCATGGTGCAGCTCGGGCCCCTCGATGAGGACTCGAGCTGCCACCTCGGCCACATCGTCGAGGCTGATGAACGAGAACGTGGTGTCCAGGCTGTAGGGCACAGCAAGATCGGCAGCAGTCCCGTCCAGAACCGCCTCGAAGTTCTGTGCATAGGCGCAGGGCTGCAGGATGGTCCAGTGCAAGCCCCGCTCCGAACTGAAAGCACGTAGCTCTTCCTCGCAGCGTGCCTTGTCCATGTGGTGCGGCATCCGCGGGCTATACGGCCAGGCCACCGAGTGATACACGACGTGGTCGACCCCTGCCGAAGCCGCCGCGTTGAGCGCCCGCACGAGTAGAGCCGGCTCATCCGGATTCACGTTGGGCGCAATGAAGTACACCCCACGGCATCCGGTGAAAGCCTCGGCAAGGCCTGCACCGGTCTCCAGGTCCACCGGGTAGTCCGGCGCAGAACGACTTAGCCGCCGCACCACCGCCACACCGTCGAGTGCAGCTGCGACGGCTCGTCCGGTCTTACCCGTGGCACCGACGATCGCGATGTCAGTGCCACGGGAAACGTCGAGAGTCATCAGGTGATCTCAGCGATCGATGAAGTCGTACTCGGCGAACTTCGCACCACCGGAAAGCTGCTCGTATCCCGGTCCGCGATCGAAGAACGGCTCATCGAGGCCGCGCGCATTGCGCATCTCTGCACGCAGCTTCTCCGAAGCCTCCACATCCGCGGTCGCCGTGTCCTCGGCAATGACGACGCCGTAGTCCTTGGCCGCGAACTCACGAGAGACTTTGCCCCACAGCACGTCCTGCTCCACCGATTCGATGGGACGTTCCAGGGGATCGCCCCAGCCGCCGCCGCCCGTCGTGCGGATACGGATGGTGTCGCCCGCCAGAATCGGCTCGGCATCGGTCAACGCGTCGAACTCACGCTCGTTGGGCTGACCCGGATTCAGCGTCACCGAGAACGATCCGCCGGCCTTGCCGCCCTTGACGCCCCAGCACGCGAGAATCGAACGGTCGGCGATGGACATGAAGTGCGCATCCTTGAGCATCCGGATGTGCTTCTCATAACCGAGGCCGCCGCGGTAACGTCCGGCACCACCCGAATCCTTGGCCAAGCCCAGCTTTTCCACGATGAACGGGAAGCGGCTCTCGGTGAATTCGGTGGGCAGGTTCCGCGAATCGGGCACGACGTGGATGGTGTCCTCACCGTCCGCGTAATGCCGTCCACCGGAGCCGCCGCCGAGCACCTCACGCATGAGGTACGAGTTGCCGTCGAAGTCGTCGCCGTACACGCCCGTGTAGCGGATGGTCTCCTGATCGGCAGGCATGTTGCCGTCCACAGCCTTTGCCACGACGCCGGCGAGCACACCGAGCAGACGCAGGATGACGAACGTCCGAGCGTTGGTCGGGGCCGGGAAGATCGGGGTGATGAGCGTTCCCTTTTCGGGGAACTTCATCTCGATCAGCGGGATGACGCCCTCGTTGACGTCGAGCTCGGCCATACGCTCGGGGGAGTCCGCGAGGTTACGGAGCACCGGTGCAAGCCATTTGGCGAGGAAGTTGCCGTCGGCGTAATCACCACAGTGGTTGATCGGGCCCTTGGCCTGCGGCCCGGTTCCGGTGAAGTCGAGGATGAGTCGCTCGCCGCGCTCGTCCTCGGGACCGGTCTTGGTCAGCGTGATCCGCTGAACGTGCAACATGGGCTCGTCGACGCCGTCGTGCTCGGCGTAGTCCTCCCAGGTGTACTCGCCCTTGGGGATCTTGCTCAGGATCTCGCGGCGGTAGATCTCGGTGGTGGCATCCATCATCGAGTCGAAGCATGCCTCGACGGTATCGATGCCGTAGCGCTCGTACAGTTCCGTCATTCGCCGAGCACCCATGAGGCACGCCGAGCATTCGGCGTCGAGATCGGCGGCCAACGCATCGGGCATGCGCGAGTTGCGCGTCATGATCGTCAACGCGGCCTGGTTGGGTACGCCTTGATCCCACAGCTTGATCGGCGGAACCATCAGGCCCTCTTCGTACACGGTGGTGGCACCGGACGGCATGGAGCCGGGGCAGCAGCCGCCGATGTCGTCGTGATGGCCGAAAGCCTGCACGAAGGCAACGACCGACGGCTCGGTGTCGCCGGGCTTCGTCGCGAACACCGGCACCGTGACGCAGAGATCGGGGAGGTGGCCGATGCCACCCTCGGAGAGATAGACGTCGTTGTGGAAGTAGACGTCACCCGGCTTCATCGTCTCGAGCGGGAAGTCGCGAGCTACCGGATGCACCAGCGCGGAGTAGGAGCGGCCCGTCAGCTTGCGTAGGTTCCGGTCGTGGATTCCGGCGCGGAAATCGTGGGCATCGCGAATCATCGGTGACCGCGACGTTCGCGAAATGGCCGTCTCCACCTCCATTTCGACGCTCGCGAGGTAGCCGGCCACGATCTCGACGAGCACGGGATCAGGCGCAGGCGCGTCGACCGGAGAGAGCCGGTAGGGCTTGTTGTTCACCATGTCGATGACGGTCATCAGTTCGCTCCGTTCGAGTCGAGAGTGCGGGTGATGCGGACGTTGCCGAACGTGTCGATGCGAGCGGAGAAGCCCGGATCGATCGGCACGGTGGAGCTGAATTCTTCGATGACGGCCGGGCCGGTGATCGTGTCACCGGCACCGAGATCGGCGCGGCTGTAGATCGCGGTTTCGTGCCAGCCGTCGAAGTAGGCCTGACGCGTTCCGGTGCGGGCACTCTCGGCTCCGCTGCCCTCGGCGATCTCGGACAGCACCGGGCGCTTGATGGGTCCGATGCCGCTGACGCGCAGGTTCACCCACTCGACGAACTGGCTCTGATCTCCGCGGAAGTCGTAGTCGTACAGCTCGCGGTGTGCTTCGTGAAACGCTTCGGCGGCCTGATCGATGGTGGCCTGAGTAATCTCGCCGTCGGCGATCGGCACCCGAACCTCGAAGGCCTGACCGAAGTAGCGCAGATCGGCCGAGCGTGCGTAGCGACGATCCTCGGCCGCAAAGCCCTCACCGGCGAGCGCCTCGTCGGCCCGAGAGGCCAGCACGGCCAGCTCCGATTCCAGATCCTCGACGCGCAGACGGTCGTGCCGGCTGACATGCGTCTGCACGTAGTCGTTGCGCACGTCGACGGTCAGCAAACCGAACGCCGACACGTTGCCCGGGTTGAGGGGTACCAGAACATCTTTCAGACCCAGGATGTCCACCAGGCGGCAGGCCAGCAGCGAGCCGGAGCCGCCGAACGTGACGAGCGTGAAGTCGCGAACGTCGAGACCACGCTTGACCGAGATCTGCCGCAGCGCATTGGCCTGGTTCCAGGCCGACACCTCGAGGATGCCGGTGCCACAGGCCTCGACTTCGAGCGAGAGCTGATGCGCGAGGTCTTCGATGCCCTTGCGCGCCAGGTCGGTATCGAGCGGGATCTCGCCGCCGAGCAGGTGCGGAGGAATGCGGCCGAGCAGAACGTGGGCATCGGTGATGGTGGGAGCGGACCCACCGTTGCCGTAACACATGGGGCCGGGATCGGCTCCGGCAGAATGCGGCCCGACGCGCAGCGTGCCCTCGGGCGTCATCCAGGCGATCGACCCGCCGCCTGCACCCACGGTGACGACGTCGATCATCGGGATCTTCGACGGGTAGTTGCCGACGCGCCCCTCGGTGGTCAGTGCCGGCTCGCCGCGGACCACGACGGTCACATCGGTGGAGGTGCCGCCGCCGTCGCACGTCAACACCTGCTCGACGCCGGCCGCGCTGGCCACCAGGGCCGCACCCAGAGCGCCCGCAGCTGGGCCGGAGAGCACGGTGGTGATGGGCTGATGCACAACCTCTTTGGCGGACAGGACGCCGCCATTCGACTTCATGACGTAGAACGGCACATCGCGCGCGTCGCCGGATTCGGTGGCGAACTCCCGCAGCCGGTTGGCGATGTTGTTGACGTAGCTGCGAATGTTCGGCTTGACGGCCGCGTCGACCAATGTGGTGATGGCGCGCTCGAATTCGCGGTACTCGCGCAATACCTCGGTGGAGATGGAGACCGTCGCCTCGGGGTATTCCTCGAGCAGGATGTCGCGAACGCGCTGCTCGTGATCGGGATTAGCGTAGGAGTGCACCAGGCACACACCCAGCGTTTTGACGCCCTCTGCCTTGAAGAATGCGGCAGCGGCGCGCACGTCCTCGTCGTTGAGCGGGCGAATCTCTTTGCCGTCGAACGAGAGCCGGCCACGGATGGTGCGGACGCGATGCGCGGGGACGATGCGATCGGGCTTGACCCAGAAGTACGAGTTGCCATAGCCGTCGGGTACCGACTGGCGCGCGATCTCGAGAACGTGCTCGTAACCCTCAGTGGTGATGAACCCCAGGTTCTCCACCTTGCCCTCGAGTAGCTTGTTGGTGGCGACGGTGGTGCCGTGGCTGACAGCGCTGAGCGAATCGCCGGATACGCCGAGCTGGCGCAGTACCTTGTCGATGCCGGTCAGGAATCCCTCGGCCGGATCACTCGGTGTCGACGGAGTCTTGGTGGTCACCATGGCTCCCGACTCCTCGTCCACTGCCACGACGTCGGTGAATGTGCCACCGGTGTCGATGCCGACCCGAATCTTTCGTGGTTCCACGCTTCCTCCTCGATATGGTTCGTAGGCCACGCGTCCGTTGATCGGATCGGCGGGTACCTGACGTGTACTCATATTCGACCCGTTATGCGCGTCACAATCTTTGTCACAAGGTGCCAAACTCCGGCCGGGCATTTGAGCTGCGCGCGCCGTGCAGCAGCTCCGAATTGGCAGTAATTGCAACGACAAAGGCCGCTCACCCCCCGATTTACGGGGATGAGCGGCCTTTGTCGTGAGCCGAGACGGTGCAGAGCTACCGGTTACAGGACGAGCGAGTAAGCAGTCCGCCCAACACGACTCCGGCCAGTGCAAAGCCGGCACCGGCCGCGGCCGCCAGCAGTGTGCTGCGGACGGACTGCGCGGCAACGGGTGCACCGGCATTGACAGCGCGTCCGGCGGCGGCGACAGGAAGGGCGGTGGGGCCGGCACCGGTGTCGGTAGCGGCTACCTCCGCCGGAGCAGCAGTGGCCTCCGGCACCCCGTTGGCGATGACGCCGTCGAGGCCGTTGAAGAACACTCCGGCCATCTTCTTGGCGACGCCGGTGATCATGCGCTGACCGACCCCGCCGACCATTCCGCCTACCACGGCGTCGGCGTCGTAGCTGAGCATCGTGCCGCCGCCCTCGGTGGGCTCGAGCTTGATGGTGACGTCTGCGCGCACCGTGCCCGGTGCGCCGGCACCGGAGGCGGTCATGACGAACGACTCAGGCCGATTCTGTTGCGAGAGCACCACTTCACCGTCGTACGTGCCCTTGATGGCCGCAACGCCTGCGGTGATCGAGAGCTTGTAGTGATCGTCGCTCAACTGCTCGAGCGACTGCACTCCGGGGATGGTCGCGGCCAGTACCCGGCCGTCCTGCATGCTGTCGTACACCTCGGCGGGAGGTGCGGCCAGCGTTGCGGTTCCTGCGATTCTCATGAAATCTCCTCAATTGTCTGAGCGACCGCGTGGGTCAGCCGCAGCTCGTACAGGTCGGACGGTGAAATGGGCATCGAGGTGATCGAAATGCCTTCGGCGTCTTCGACAGCGGCCGCGATGACGGCGCTGGTGGGGATGACGCCGGCTTCGCCGGCACCCTTCATACCCAGCGGGTTGAGCCCGGACGGGGTAACGGTGTGGTCCATCTCGATCGTCTCGGGAACTTCGGTGACGAACGGCATCAGGAAGTCCATGAACGAAGCGTTCAGTAGTTGCCCGTGCTCGTCGTAGGCGATCTTCTCGTACAACGCGCCGCCGATTCCCTGGGCGACGCCGCCGTGAATCTGGCCCTCGACGATCCGAGGGTTGATGACGTTGCCGCAGTCATGCACCACCGCGTACCGCTCGACGTGGATCTCGGCCGTCACCGGATCGGTCTCGACGATCGCCGCGTGGATGCCCGACGCGAACGTCGAGCGCGGGGGAGAGTAGTAACCGGTGGCTTCGAGGCCCGGCTGCTCGCCCTCCGGCACCGGCGGGATCGTCATGTCGGTGTCCATCTTCGCGAACCCGGTGGCCTGCCTCGACTCCTTGTCGAAGGCGTAGCGCAGCGGATTGGACAGTACGGCAACAACACCGAGGGAGATGGACGTGCCCTCTGCTCCGGGTTCGGTGCCGATCCTGCAGACGTAGCCCCCGCGCAATTCGAGTTCGATGGGGTCCAGATCGAGGGCACGGCCCGCGATGATCTTCGCTTTCTCGGCGACCATCTGCGCGGCGACGTGGAACGCCGAACCGGACATCACCGCACCGCGAGAGGCGAATGTGCCGACGGCATAACCGAATCGACGAGTGTCGCCGGTGGTGATCTCGACGTCGGCGATGGAGACACCCAGGTCATCAGCGACGATCTGCGCGAACGTCGTCTGATGGCCCTGGCCCTGCGTCGTCAGACCCGTTGCACCCTTGATCTTTCCCGAGTTCTCGATGAGCACGTGCGCGCCCTCGTACGGTCCGGGGCCGGTGCCCTCGACGTAGGCACCGACACCGATGCCGACGGTGCGGCCCTGCGCGGCTGCCTGCTTCTTGTACTCGGGGAATCCGTCCCAGTCGATCAGCGCCTTGAGCTTGTCGATCCCGGCCTGGTAGTCGCCGGTGTCGTAGATCAACGGTCGACCGTCCTGGAACATCAATCCGAAGTCGTAGGGCATCTCCTCGGGACGGATGAGGTTCTTCTCGCGGACCTCGAGGCGGTCCTTGCCGAGGTACGCGGCGATGGCGTCCATCGAGCGTTCCATCGCGAATACACCCTGCGGGCGGCCTGCTCCGCGATACGGAATGACGATGACGGTGTTGGTGTACAGCGAATAACCGTTGCAGCGGAACGAGACCGGCTTGTAGGGCCCGAGCACCTGCGTCGCGGTGTTGATCAACACGATGATGCCGTACGGCAGGTACGCACCGTTGTCGTGCCAGACGGTGAAGTCGAAGGCCAGCAGCCGCCCGTCATCGTCGAAACCGAGGGTGACCTCTTGGACCTGCGCCCGCTCGTGCGCACTGGAGATGAAGTGCTCGCGGCGGTCCTCGATCCACTTGACCTCGTTGGAGATGCCGGCGCGGCCGAGCTGCCTGGCCGCCCACGTCACCATCACCTCCTCCGGCCACGGGTGCATGATCTTGACGCCGAATCCGCCGCCGACATCCGGGGCGATGCAGTGAATCTTGTTCATCGCCATGCCGAGCCGCGCGGCAACGGCGGCACGCACCGATGTGGAGGTCTGCGTGGACGACCAGAACGTCAGCGTCTCCTCGTCGCTGTCCCAGCGTGCGTAGACGCCTTTGCCCTCCATCGGCATCGCCGCCGAACGCTCGATGTTCAAGTCGAGGGTGATGCGGTGCGGCGCGGCGGCCAGTTCGGCGTCGATGTCTCCGAAACCGTGCTGCAGATGCGCGGCCACGTTGTCCGGCACATCGTCGTGTACTCGCCGCGCCGCGACACGTGCGGTGTCGATGCCCACCACGGGTTCGAGGATGTCGTATCGGACGTCGATGACCGCACAGGCATCCTCGGCCACGTAGCGGTTCGTGGCGATGACCATGACGATGGCCTCACCGACGTGATTGACCTCGTCCTTGGCAAGCGGGAAGCCGTTGCGCGGAGCCACGATTGCCGGGTGGGGAATCAGTAGCGGCAGCCCTTCGGCCATCTCGGCCGAGTCCGCTTCGAGGTCCTCGTAGGTGTACACCGCGTGCACGCCCGGCATGGCCAGGGCGTCGTCGATGTCGATGGCGGTGATGCGGGCATGGGCGTGCGGGGAGCGCACGAAGGCGGCGATCAGCGCGCCGTGACCGAGGTCGTCGAGATACTTGCCCTTGCCGCTGAGCAGGCGCTCGTCCTCCGACCGCGACAGCGGCTGGCCGAACAGGGGAGCGGTGTTGGTGGGGGTGTGCGGCGGGGCGGTGCGCGTGGTGCTCATGCTCGGCCCATCCGTCCGCCGACGGGATTGGTGGATCCTCTTACCTTGCGGTCGAGTGCGGCACGACTCGACTCGTCGTCGGGACCGAGCGGAAACTCTCCTGCCCGTTCGCGTTTGATCTCGGCGGCACGCAGCACGGAGGCCTTGATGTTCTGGTAGCCCGTACACCGGCAGATGTTGCCGGCGATGGCCTCGGTGGCCTCCTCCTGCGTCGGCGAGTCGTTGTCCTCGAGGAACGCGGCGATGGTGGTGACGAATCCCGGTGTGCAGAAACCGCATTGCAGGCCGTGGCAGTCCTTGAACGCCTGCTGCACGGGATGCAGGGTGCCGTCCGGCTCGACGAGGCCTTCGACCGTGGTGACGGTCTGTCCCTCGAGGCTGGCGGCGAGCATCAGGCAGGCGCGGACCGGCTTGCCATCGAGGAGCACCGTGCACGCGCCGCACACGCCGTGCTCGCATCCCACGTGGGTGCCGGTCTGGCGTAGGTCGTGGCGGATCGCGTCCGACGCGAGAGTGCGGGCCGGAACGACGATCGTCTGCTTGGTTGCGTTGAGGGTGAACGTCACCTGTACGTGTTGTTCACCGGTCTCCGCCATCAGATCGTCCAAGTGCTGTTCGATATCTGTTGTCTTCATCAGTGGTTCACTCCGGAATCGGCGTGCTGCGGGTGAGCGGACTTCGACGACGCGCCGTCGACTGCGGCGGCCATCACCACCCGTGCGGTCAGTGCGGCGACGAGTTGGGATCGGTATGCCGCGGTGGCATGAATATCGGACTCGGTCTCGACGCGTCGACGTGCGTCCTCGGACAACGCGTTCCACTTCGGATCACGTGCGTCGGACACCGCGGCCCCACCGATGACGTCGGTGTAGTCGACGACCTCGCCGAATTCGCCGGCGGAGACGTAGGTGACGTGCGCGGTGCGCACCGCGTTCTCGGCGACGGTGACGCGGGCCGCGACTCCGACGAGCGCGTAGTCGCCGTGTCGGCGCGCAACCTCGTCGATGGCCGTTCCTTCTCCGGCCCGGGCAGCGGGAACCGTTGCGGCGATCGCGATCTCGTCGGTTTCGAGCGAGGACTCCAACGGCCCGAGGAACAGATCCTTCGCCGCGATCTCCCGGCGGCCGCGGACGGACTGCACCGTCACCGAACCGTCGAGCAACCGGATGACGGCAGGCATCTCGGCCGACGGGTCGGCATGAACGATGGATCCGACGGTGGTCCCACGGTTCCGGATGGTCGCGTGGGCCACCAACTGCAGCGCCCGTCCGAGCAACGGCTGCGTCTGGGCGGCAGCCCGGTTCGACGCGAGCGACGCGTGCGTGGCCAGAGCCGCGAACGTGACGCCCGAGTCGGTCGACCCGGTGATGTCGTCGAGACCGTCGATACCGGTGATGTCGATCAGGTTCCCGGGTGCGGCCAGGCGCATCGACAGCATCGGAATGAGGGACTGCCCGCCGGCGAGTACCTTGCCGTCGACCTCGGCCAGGATCCGGCACGCCTCCTCGATCGACCGTGGCCGATGGTATTTCAATGGAGAAGGTTTCATATCCCGATCCTGCCTGCCTGTGCCTGTAAGTGTTTCGTCAAGAGGTGACAAACGTCACGCCCCAGTGTTGCAATCGCTCGTTACCGCAACGGCTTCAGGGTGTCGACCTCGCCGGCAACCCCGTCTCCGTCGCTGCCGTCGGAACGTGCTGTGGTAGAGGAGGTTCGATGTCGAGGTGACGCGTCGATCGGTGTCTTCATGTGGGCCGGGGCGATGCGAGCGCACAGGTGGTAGAGCCCGATGACGACGATCGTGCCGAGGGAGATACCGCTCAACGAGAACGAATCGCTGAAGACGAGCGAGGTGTCGCCGATCGCGATGATCAGCCCCGCGGCAACCGGCATCATGTTGAGCGGGTTGCCGAAGTCGACACCGTTCTCGCGCCAGATCTTGGCACCCAGCAGACCGATCATGCCGTAGAGGACGACGGTGATACCGCCGAGTACGCCGCCGGGGGTGGCCGAGATCAGCGCGCCGAACTTCGGCGAGAATCCGAGGATCATGGCGATGATTCCGGCCGCCGTGTATGCCGCCGTCGAATAGACCTTGGTCGCCGCCATGACGCCGATGTTCTCGGCGTACGTCGTGGTCGGTGAGCCACCGACCGAGCTGGCCATGACCGTCGCGAGACCGTCGGCAGCGAGTGCCCGGCCCATCATCGGGTCGAGGTCGTCACCGGTCATCTCCGCCACAGCTTTGACGTGGCCTGCATTCTCGGCGATCAGAGCGATGACACCGGGGAGGACCAGGATGATGAACGCGAGGCTGAAGGACGGTGCGTGAATGCCGACGATGCCGTTGGCCTCGTCGCTGAACGGCGGGAGTCCGAACCACTGCGACGCCTCCACGCCCGACCAGTTGACGCGAAAGTGCTCGGTGACTTCGCCGGCCGTGGCGTCGTAGGACGTGATGGGCCCCGAGACGAGATCGAGGATCCAGGACAGCGCGTACCCGAACACCAGCGACAGCAGAATCGCAATTCGTCCGAGGAACCCGCGCAACGCCACGCTCATGACGATGAGCACGAACATCACTGCGAGAGCGACCCATTGGTCCTGTGGCCAGTAGGTGCTGGCGACGACGGGCGCGAGATTGAACCCGATCAACATGACCACCGCACCGGTGACGACCGGGGGCAGCACCCGCACCACGACGCCGCCGCCCATGAAGTGGATGGCGAGTCCGGCGAGAGCCAGGACGAGACCCGATACCAGGATGGCGCCGGTGACCTCCGCCGACGTTCCACCCTGCGCCCGAATGGCGGCGACGCCGCCGACGAACACCGCGGACGTGCCGAGGTAGCTGGGGATGCGGCCCTTGACCATGAGCAGGAAGAAGATGGTGCAGAAGCCCGACATCAGAATGGCGAGTTGAGGATTGAGCCCCATGATGATGGGGAAGACGAACGTGGCGCCGAACATCGACACCACATGCTGGCCGCCGAGACTGATGGTGCGGCCCCAGTTCAACCGTTCGTTCGGCGCGACGACGTCACCCGGTCGAACATTCTTTCCGTCTCCGTGAATCTTCCAGATAGGCATATCGAGCCTTTCTCCAACGTATCGAACCGGGGTGGTTCGCGGGATGGGTAAAGCATTGTCCTGCAACGTTACTGACGCATTTCCACATCGCTACGAGCGCAATCTGCCAAGCGCGCGACGCCGGGGCCGTCACATGTGGTGGTCGGTTCCGTGCATTGCCATGATTTTCAGTGCGAGGGAGAGATCCAGGCGTAGATCGGCGTGATCGGTGAAGGGGCCCAGTATCTTTTCGAGTTTCGTTATTCGGTAGCGCAGGGTGTTGTAGTGAAAGTGCAGTGCCCGAGCGGTTTCGGCGATGTTGATGTTGGTGGCCAGCAACGTTTCCAGCGTTCTGCGCATGTCCCGTGCCTCGTCGTCGTGTCCGGCGAGTTCGTGCAGGGTTTCTCGGGTGAACGATTCGAGCTCGTCGACGTTGTCCACCAGGCTCAGTAGCCGGAATACGCCGAGTTCGTCGAACGTGGTGACGGCCCAGTCCCCGGATACCTGACGGCCGACCTTCAACGCGGTGCGCGCCTGGCCGTACCTGCTGGGGATGTCGGCGACCGTGCTGCAGGGGCGCGAGATACCGACCGTGAATGGCTGCCGACCGCCGCCGCCGTCGCCGTGCACTCGTTCGACGATCTCGTGCACGTCCGCGACCGTAGTGGGCCGCCCGCCCATGATGATGACGGTTTCGGTGCCCAGGGCTGCGATGGCGGCGTGCGGATCTCGTTGTGCCAATGCCCCGGCAAATGCCGACATCTGCCGATCGACGAGTGGCCTGCGGTCGGGAGTCGGGCTGTCCTCCTGATGCGGGATCGGTTCGATCGCCACGATCACCACCGGCCTGCCGAGGTCCCAGCCGAAGCGTCGAGCATGCGCCACCGCGTGGGCATGCTCACCGCCTCGGCCCAGTAGGAGATCACGGAGGAAGTTCGATCGGTGCTTTTCCTCGACTGCCGACAGTGCGAGATCGCGAGTGACGACCATCGCCAACACACCTGCGGCCGCGTCGGCGGCGTGCAGGTCCGATTCCGTCAAAGGGTGCCGTGAGGAGAACAGGACGATGCGTCCGTGGTCGATTCCGTTCGCAGTGATGGCGCATACGGCGATCGAATTGCCCTGTTGCGAACGGAGACCGAGGCCACCGTCGACGGAATCGGTGCGCAGTCTTCCGGTGGCATCCAGGGCAGTGCTCGCGCGCAGGGCGCGCAGTTCGTCGTCACTGCCTGCGGAGGCAAGCTCTCGACCGTCCACAGTGGTGATCGACACTGCCACATCGCACTCGACCGAGGTTGCGAATGCCAGTTGGGCCATCCCGCCGCCGGCGAGCGTGATGTCGGTCAGTGCCCGGCGCAGACGGTCGGACCGAAAACTCGCTCGCGCCTGCATCTTTGCGTTCTCGCGAAGTCCCGCGGTGAGATCGTGTTCGGGATCGAGCTCACCGTAGACCTGAACCAGCGGGAGACCCAGCTTTTCGGCACTCACGCCGACGCAGTCCGGAACGGCGATGTGATCGTCCACCCGCACCAGAATCCCGGCGACACCGAGGGAATGCGCTCGGGACAGCAGCGCCGCCGTGGGCTCGGTCAGGTGCGTGAGGGCCTCGCTCGTCGTGGACAACAGGTCACCCGGTCGAATCCAGAACCGAATGCCGGCGGGATCGTCGACATGATTGATTCTGCGTACCGGCCGCCCGAGGCCGGCGCTACCGGCAAGCAGCGTGGCATGCTCCAGCAGGTTCGAGCCCAGTACGGTCTCGACGGTATGCGGTGCCTCCGAGGTGGGCGAGCGTTGCTCGTCGTGCAGTGTCAGCACCGCACGGCCGATCGAGTGGGTGACGTCGCGTCGACGGACCCGGCGGCGTCGCGATGAATCGGACCGGTGAGACTACGCAATTCGAGCCCGGTGGTGCGCCGCGAGACCTTGAGGATCTCGGCCACGATGGAGACCGCAGTTTCCGCGGGAGTGGAGGCACCCAGGTCGAGACCGATGGGGGAGTAGAGCCGGGCCAGTTCGCTCTCGGTGACCCCGCGCTCGCCGAGCAGTTCCACCCGGCGGCGGTGCGTGGCTCGGCTCCCCAGTGCGCCGACATACGCGGCACCGCTGCGTAGCGCGACCTCGAGCAAGGGAATGTCGAACTTCTCGTCGTGGGTGAGAACGGTGATGACGGTGCGCTCGTCCACCGGCGCGGTGGCGAGAAACGTATGCGGCCATGCGACCACGACGTCGTGCGCATCGGGGAATCGGGCCCGGGTGGCGAACACCGGGCGAGCGTCGACGACGGTGACGGCGAAGCCGGCGAACGCGCCCAGGTGGCACATCGCGGCAGCGAAGTCGATGGCTCCGAACACGTACATCCTGGGTGGTGGTCCCAACAACTCGACCATGACGGACTTCGCGCCGTTGTCGGCGATGCGAATGTCCAACCCTGACTCGCCGCGGCGCACCCGGTCGAGAACGGCGAGACCCACGCTCGAACCGTCGGACTCGATATCGGTGAGACCGTCGGGATCGGCGGTGACCTCCGTGCCCAGAATCGCCAGCCGCGTCGGGGACCCGGTGGTGAGGTCGGTGAGGACGGCCACCGGCTCGCCGTTCGAGACCAGACGAGCCACGTCTCCGAGCATCGCGCAGGTGGCGCTGTCGATGAGACGAACGAACACCTCGATGGTGCCGCCGCAGGTGAGGCCGACGCCGATGGCGTCGTCGTCCGCCACCCGATAGGTCTCGCTCCTGGCCTTGCCGTCTGCGAGGACCTCGTTGGCCAGCTCGTACAGCGCGCCTTCGACGCAGCCGCCGGAGACGCTGCCGATGACCTGTCCGGACGCGGCCACCGCCATCGACGCTCCGGCGGGGCGCGGCGCGGACTGCCAGGTGCGGACCACCGTGGCCAGCGCGAACGGCTCGCGATCGCGCAGCCATGGGGCCACGTCGTCGAGGATGTCGCGCATGTCGCCGCCTTCCGACCGGATGAGTGATGCCCATCACGTTAGTTGCTGGTGCGGATCGAACAGGAGACAGATTTTCACCAAATCGGCGACGGGTCGTTGTAAGAACCTGCCGTCGCAGTGCGGGTGGACAACCCAGGTGGACTACGTCAGTGCGGCGGCGACCGCAAGACCATCGTGTTCGTGCCACGGCTTGGCGATGATCTGAATCCCGATCGGCAGGCCGCTTGCCGAGGTAGCAACGGGGACGACCGCCGACGGAACGCCGAGGATGCTGATCGCCCGGCTACTCGCCAGCGCCTCCGACCACGAGAGAGATGCGCCGTCGACCTCGAAGCTCGTCTCACCGAGCGGCGGGGCGAGGATGGACGCAACCGGAAGTAGCAGGACGTCGCCCATCGTGGCCAACAGTTGGTGCTGCATTTCGGTACGTCGAGCCCACAGGGCTTCGATGTCCGTGGCCGTGGTGGTTCGGACGGCGGCAAGGATGGCCCGAATGTTTTCACTGTAGTTCGCGGGGCCGTATTGCTCTATGTCCGTCTGGGTTTCGCAGCCCCGCATCTGCGTAAACAGCTCATGAGCTCCGCGCAGTGCGGTTCCCTCGTAGGGCGACACCGACCTGACGACCGGCCCGGTGCGCAGCGCTGCGGCCTCGACGGCGGCGCGGATCTCCGCATCGACCGGAATTGTGCCTTCGCCTGTGGCCCAACGTATATCGAGCTCGCGCAGGTCGACGTCGGCAGGATCGGTCCAGGCGTACTGCGGCGACGAGAGCACCCGCAGCAGCAGGGTCACGTCGTCGACAGTGCGCGCCATGGGTCCGATGGTTTGCACGGCACCGTGCATCGTGGCCGGGTTCGTCAGCACCCGGTTGTCGCTCATGACACCGGGGTACTGGCCTTCGGAGTCGATTCGGCCCGGCGTCGGCCGGATCGAGCACAGGCCGGTGCAGTGCGCGGGCCACCGCACCGAGCCGCCGAAATCGGTGCCCAGTCCCACCACACTCATGCCCGACGCGATGGCCGCCGACTCGCCGCCGCTGCTCCCACCCGGTGACAGCTTCGTGTCGGCGGGGGAGAGCGGGTTGACGGTGTAGCCGAACAGATCGTTGTGCGTGAGTCCGCTGGCACCGAACTCCGGAGTGTTGGTCTTACCGATCAGGATTGCGCCCTCGGCGCGCATCCGAGCAACGGCGGGGGCGTCGACGCGAGGGACGTTGTCCACCAGCGCATGTGAGCCCGCCGTGGTGCGGACGCCTGCGGTGGCGATCAGGTCTTTGACCGTGAAGGGCACTCCGGCGAGATCGCCGACCCGCTCGCCGCGGGCGATGCGGGCATCGATCTCCTCGGCTGCCAGCAGTGCCGAATCGGCGGCGATGGTGACGATCGCGTTGAGCTCGGTGTTGACTCGGCCGATGTGTTCGAGGTGCTGCTCGGTCACCTCGCGTGCGGACACGGTACCGGCCTGCACTGCTGCCGCCAGTGCGACGGCGTCGGATCCGATCGAATTGCCCTCAGGCACTGGATATCTCCTCGGGTGAGTTCACAGCCCCTTCATCTCCGCAACCCGCAACGCCAGTGCTACATCCAGGCGCAGAATCGGATCGGTGGTGAACGGGCCGACGATGGACTCCAGCTTGCCGATGCGGTAGCGGAGGGTGTTGTAGTGAAAGTGCAAGACTCGGGCGGTCTCTGCCACGTTGCAATTGGTATCCAGTAACGCTTGCAAGGTCTGGCGTAGGTCGACGGCATCGGCATCATCACCGGCGAGTGAGCCCAACACCTCGCTGGCGAATGCCTGCAGCTCCGCTCCGTCGGTGACCAGCGATAGCAATCTATGCACGCCGAGGCTGTCGAAATGCGCGACCGAGCCGTTTCCTCGCATGCGGCGTCCCACGACGACTGCTTTGCGGGCCTGATCGTAGGCGCGGGGAATGTCGGCCACCGAGTGGATGACGCGGCTGACGCCCGCGCCGAACGAGTTTCGTCCGCCGCCCTTGTCTCCGGCGACCGAGGCGATCAGGTCGTCGACGATGTCTTTCTCCGTGCCGGGTTCGGCCGGCATCAACGTGACGACCTCGTTGCTGAATCCGACGACGGGAGCGCGGCGGTCGCGTCGGCGTACCACCTGCTGCCATGCCGCTGTCAGCCGTTCCTGCGGGAGCCGACCGGAGACGGCGGGCTTGACCGAATTGCTCACGGCCACTTCGGTGATCTCGTCCAACTGAGCCACGATGACGACCATGCTGCGGTCCACGTCCCAGTCGAGCTGAGCGCAGTACTCGATGATCTGTTCGGGGGATTCGGTTGCGCCGTTGAGGACG
The DNA here is from genome assembly GCF_044542515.1 of Rhodococcus sp. NPDC078407. Lineage (NCBI taxonomy): Bacteria > Bacillati > Actinomycetota > Actinomycetes > Mycobacteriales > Nocardiaceae > Rhodococcus > Rhodococcus sp. NPDC078407. Next base: position 124,078 of record NZ_JBITUQ010000012.1, read on the forward strand.
TCGCGGAGGAAGTCCCCGCGAAACTTGGACTCGACGGCAGAAACGGCAAGTTTCTTGATGACCGCCAACGCGACGACGGTGGCCGCACGTTCGAGGGATTGCATCGTGACGGGTCCGAGTCGCTCGGCAGTGGCCACCGCGACGATCAGTCCGTGGTCGGTGCCGCCCGCGATGATGGGTGCGACGGCAATGCGGTGCCCACTGTCGCCCGGGACCGGTTGCAGGCCTTCGTGGAGTCGTTCGGTGAGCAGGCGACCGGACGGGTCGAACAGTGGCATCTCCTCCAACGCCGCGAGATCTGCGTCGGCTCCTGCTGTGGCCTGAACTCGACCGTCCGGAGTGCAGATGAGTACCGATGCCTCGAACAGCGTGGCGACCTCATCGGCGATCTGCGGTAGATCGCCGCCTTCGAGCACGATCGACGTCAGCGCACGATGCATGCGATCGGCAATATCCAACGCCCAGGCCTGCCGATCGACGAGGTGGGTGAACACCTCGGAGATGACCTCGTCGAAGCCCACATCCCGGCGAATGAGGAACAGTGGCAGGCGAAGTCGATCCGCTGCCTCGATCATCGCGGCGGGCACGTCCCCGAAATAGCGGCCCTCCTTGACTCCGAGTGCCGCCGCGCCGCGTTCGGCCAGTCCTTCGACCAGCTCGACCAACGCACCCGCACCGAACGGTCGGCCCGAATCTGCATGCCGCAGTGGAAAACCCGTCGTCAACAACAGTTCGTTCGGTTTCACCCACGGCAGGATGTCGGGTACTTCGATCACGTTGACGCGTCGAACCACGTTCTCGAGCCCCTGCTCGCCCGCAACGAGAGTGGACCCCGAGAGGCTGGGGAGCGCAAGCAATTCTGCGACGGTGAGTGCGTAACTCGCCGACGCCGGGAAGTCTCGTACTCGTGGCCGAGGCGCACCGACCATGTCATCCATTGTTCAACAATACTGTGTAGGTCATGTTGCGGCGGCGCGGGATCAGCCGACGTGCAGTGCCGGCGGGAGTACGCGTTCGACCCAGCGTGAGGCCTGCTCGTAGGCGTAGGCGAGCTGCAGAACCGCGCGGTCGGCACCGTGCCTGCCGATGATCTGGACTCCCATCGGCAGTCCGCGATTGTCGAATCCGACCGGGACGGCGGCCGCGGGAACGCCCGTCATCGTCCAGGGCACCACCGTCTCCATCCACCGGTGATAGGTGTCCATGGGTCGACCCGCAATGGACTGCGGCCAGTGCTGGTCCTTGTCGAACGGGAACACCTGAGCGGTGGGTGCGAGAACGAAGTCGTAGGTCTCGAACAGTGTTGTCAGTGCGCTCTGCCAGTCGTTGCGAGCCTGGGCCGCCTTGGTGACATCCAGTGCGGTCAATGCGACGGCATGCTCCATCTCCCACAGCATTTCGGGTTTCATCAGCTCCCGCGTGCGCGGGTTCTCGTACAGATCGGCCATTCCGAGCTGGGCCCACCACCGCCACGTCAGGAACGAATCCCAGATTTTCGCCGGGTCGTACGACGGCACGGTACTTTCCACTGCGCAGCCGAGGTCCTCGAAGATGGTGAACGATGATTCGCACAGGTCGAGAACGCCGGGTTCAGTGGCAAGATAACCGTTCCAGTCTCCGACCCACGCGATGCGTGCACCGCGGAAGCTGCGTTCGAGGGTACGGGTGAAGATCTCCGGATCCTCGTCGATTCCGAGGGGCGCGTTGGCATCCGGGCCGGCCATCGTCGACAGCAGATGCGCGACGTCGGTGACCGATCGTCCCATCGGTCCGGCGACCGCGCCCTGAGCGATGAAGCCGGGCTCCGGAATTCGGCCCCACGACGGGCGGAAGCCGACCACATTGTTGAAGGCTGCGGGGTTGCGCAGCGATCCCATGTAGTCGGTGCCGTCGGCGACGGGCAACATGCGCAGTGCCAAGGCTGCAGCCGCACCGCCGCTGCTACCGCCCGCGGTGCGTGAGGTGTCGTAGGGCGAGACCGTGGTGCCGTACACGGGGTTGTACGTCTGCGATCCGAACCCGAATTCCGGTGTGTTGGTCTTTCCGATGACGATGGCACCGGCCGCTTTCACGCGGGCGACGAACAGATCGTCCGCCTCGGCGATGCGGTCGGCGAAAATCGGTGATCCGGACGTGAACGGCAGTCCCCGCGCTGCCGACAGATCCTTCACCGCATGGGGAAATCCGTGCATCCACCCGAGATACTGCCCGTCGACGAGCTGCTGGTCTCGCTCACGTGCCTCGGTCAAGAGCTCGTCGCGATCACGAAGGGCGACAATGGCGTTGACCGTCGGATTGTATGCCTCGATGTGGTCGAGGTACGCCGTCATGGTCTCGACGCACGAGATCTCGCGACGCTTGATCTTGCCGCTGAGCTCGACCGCGTCGGACATCAGAAGTTCGGCAGCGGGTCCGACGGTGGTTGCCATGGTGGTTCCTTCGTTCGAGAGACGCAGAAGCGGGAGGGCCGGACGCCGCGCGAACCCGAGACTGTCGGTTTCGCGCGGCGCTGTTCGATATCGAAACCGGCGTTATCCGAGGTCGACGATCGCGGCGACGGGTCCGCCGCCTTCAGGGCCCTGGTGTGCTGCCGAGACCGACACGAAGACCGCCGGGTCGCCGGTCACTGCTGCGGTGACGCCGCCGACGCACGCCTTGATCTGGCGGTGCCAGTGGACGTCGGAATCGTCGAGCATGGCGTTGCGGCGTCCACGGACCGTACCGTCCTGGCTTGCTTCGCATTTGAGGAACACGTTGACGAGCTTGCCGTCGAGGTCCTTGGTGTGCGGGCGCTCGGGAAGCTCGAGACCGGCATCCTTGATCGCGTTCCAGATGCCGTCCTGATCGAGCGCGTCGTTCATCACGCTGTGTCCGATGCGGTACCGGCCACCGATTCCGCGAGTGTTTCCGACGACGACGATCTGAGCACGGTCCAGCTCGACGCCCGAGGAGCACGACGCCACCGAGGAGTACAGCTCACGGCTGTGCATGACGTCCTCGTCGGTCGGCATGTCGATCTCGCCGAGTGCGACGGCGATGCCGAGAGCGGTGCCGCCGTTGGACAGATCCATCGATTCGTGGGTCTGCTCGGTCCAGACCGTCTTGCCGCGGCTCTTGGCGTCACGAATGGTGTGGATCGTCAGCAGCGGGGTCTTGGTCTGCACGTAGTGCACGTCTGCGGGATCGGTGATGCCGGCGTTGGCCATCGCATCCTTTACGGCCGCTGCAACTTTGGTGATCATCGCGGTACGGCCGATGTCCTCGGGCATCAACTGCTCGCTCATCGCGACACCGACCGTCAGGCGCGGCTCCTCGGTCTGCACCGCCTTGTCCGACGGTACGGTGGCGAAGATGGTGGCGTGGGGGCTGATGACGCCGTCGGTGCCGCCGGACCAGACGATCGGTACCTCGCCGACGTCTTGTGCGCTGCGAGTTCCTTTCGCGGACAACACCTCGCGGAACGCGCGGTCGGCGATGATGCGGGTGTAGTCGTTGACTCCACCGTTGCCTTCGGTCTTGCCGATGACTGCAATGACCCGGTCGGCGTCGAGCACCCCGTCGTCGATGAGCTTCGCCAGCTCGCTGGCATCGGACACGTTGTGGAGCGGGACCTTGCGGACCTCGATTGCGTCGGGCACTGAAATCTCCTTCATCGGGATCTGTGGATACTGCAGAGTCGGCCGGCGTTCGCGCGGCGGGGGGCTCGCTCCAGAACGTTATCGACCGTTCGACAGAGGGTGCACTGGCAAGCTTTGCCCAATCAGCGCACTTTTTTGGTGATCGGACATCCCCAGGTAGCGGTAGCGCTGCAGCCGTGTTGTCACCAGTTCGGCCGGGTCGGCGGCGAGGAGTACGGCCAACTCGTGTTCGAGCACGGTACCGAGGCGAGACAGGAACGCCACAGGTTCGTCGGAGGCATCCGGCCGCTCTGCCACGATCCGGTCGATGACGCCGTTGCGCAGCAGGTCCAGGCTGCGCACACCCTGCTCCTCGGCCATGTCGTCTGCGCGGTCGGTGGTGTGAAACTTGATCGCCGAGGCACCCTCCGGCGGCAGTGGCGACAGCCAGCCGTGCTGAGCGCAGAGCACCCTGTCCGCTGGGAGCAGTGCGAGCGCGCCGCCGCCGGCCCCCTGGCCGAGCAGCAGGCAGACAGTCGGAGCCTTCAGCGTTGTGAGCTCGACCAAGCAGCGGGCAATCTCGCCCGCGAGGCCACCCTCTTCGGCCTCCTTGCTCAACGCGGCACCGGCAGTGTCGATCACAGTGACGAGGGGAAGTTGCAGCTCTTCCGCCAGCCGCATGCCGCGTCGTGCTTCCCGCAGCCCGGCGGGACCCAACGGCTGACCGGCGAAGGTGCGGTCCTGGCCGAGGAGTACACACGCCGAGGCCCCGAACTTGGCCAGTGCCAGGAACAATCCGGGCTCGATCTCACCGGCACCGGTGCCCTGCAACGTCGTCACCGAGTTCGCGGCCGATCGCACCAGTTGGCGTACGCCCGGCCGTTCCGGTCGTCGGGATCGTCGAATCGATTCCCATGCCGGCACATCGTCGAGGTGTTCCAACGGGATGTTCGGAACCGGCGGAGGTGGCTCGTGTGGCGCACACAGAACGGCGAGCGCCGAGATGGCAACCTCGCGGAGCTGCTCGGGTGGGACGACGGCGTCGACGAGGCCACGGGCGGCCAGGTTTTCCGCTGTTTGCACTCCCTCCGGGAACTTCTCGCCGTAGAGGGCTTGGTACACGCGCGGGCCGAGAAAGCCCAGGAGCGCACCGGGTTCGGCGGCGGTGACGTGGCCGAGCGAGCCCCACGAGGCAAGTGCTCCTCCGGTCGTGGGGTGGCGAAGATAGACGGCGTAGGCGAGACCCGCCGACTTGTGTGCAGCGATGGCCGCCGAGATCTTGACCATCTGCAAGAAGGCAACTGTGCCCTCCTGCATCCGTGTTCCACCGGAGGTCGGTGACGCCAGCAGCGGAAGCTGTTCTGCCGTCGCCTTTTCGACGGCCTGTACCAGTCGTTCCGCGGCTGCCGTTCCGATGGAGCCGGCGAGAAACCCGAACTCGCACAGCACCAGTGCGACCCGACGCCCCGCGAGGGTGGCCTCGCCGGTCAATACCGACTCGTCGTAGCCACTCGATTCTCGGGCCGAGGCGAGCTCGTCGAGATAGCCCTGCTGCGCAGGCCCGTGCACCCCGATCGGGGGAAGCGGGTCGGTGTCCCACCGGACGAAACTGCCGGCGTCGACGACCATGTCGACGAGTTCGAGCGCGCCGAGCCGTGCCGGCGCGCCGGTGCGAGTCATGGCGTCGTCTCGAGCCAGGCGCGGATCGAGTCACCGTGTTGGTCGAGGGTCGGCGGGGCTGCATGCGTCGTGCGCATCGCGGCACCCTCGCAATCCTCGTCCATACGCAGCGGCGGGCCGGGCAATGTGATGGTGCCCAGGGCCGAATGGTCGACGTCGATCATCAGTCCTTGCGACCGGGTCTGTTCCCAGGTGTAGACCTCTGCCAGATCGCGGACGCGCCCAGCGGGTATACCCAGTTCGCTGAGTTGTCCGAGCAGTTTGTCGGTCGGCCAGTCTGCGAAAACGGCATCGACAGCGGCGATGACGGCTTCTCTGTCGTCGACGCGTTGCGGGTTGGTGGCCCACTCCGGACGGTCCAGCCCGAAAGCGGGAGCGAAGCGCTGCCATAGTCCTTCGCTGCCGACGGCAATCTGAACGAGCCCCTCGGACGAGTGGAACAGACCGTAGGGACAGATCGACGGGTGATGTCCGCCGGTGGGGCGGGGCACCTCGCCGGCCACGGTGTAGCGGGTGCCTTGAAATGCATGCACCCCGACGATGGAGGCCAACAGGCTGGTCCGCACGACGCGACCGCGCCCGGTGGTGTTGCGCTCGTGCAGTGCGGCCACGACGCCGTACGCGCCGTTCATGCCGGCCAGCAGGTCGCCGATGGGAACGCCGACCCGAGTGGGCTCGTCCTTCGAAGGCCCGGTGAGGGACATCAATCCTGCTTCGCCTTGGGCGATTTGGTCGTATCCGGGGCGGGTGCCTTCGGGCCCGTCGTGGCCGAAACCGGTGATGGACAGAATCACCAGTCGCGGGTTCAGCTCGTGCAATGCTTCCATGCTGTAGCCGAGGCGATCGAGAACGCCGGGGCGAAAGTTCTCCACGAGCACGTCTGCACGACGGATCAATGCGGTGAGCGTTGTTCGACCGTCGACAGCTTTCAGATCGAGTGCGATGGATTCCTTGTTGCGATTGCACGAGAGAAAATACGTCGAATGTCGATCGCCGTCGTCGTCGGAAACGAAGGGGGGACCCCAACTGCGGGTGTCGTCACCGCCGCTGGGTGACTCGACCTTGATCACTCGTGCGCCGAGGTCGCCGAGCATCATCGCCGCATGGGGTCCGGCGAGCGCCCGAGAGAGGTCGACGACCATGCAGTCGGAGAGCGGTCCGACCGTCATCGGATCGCAATCCGAGACAGGGGAGCGATGTCGGTATCGAACTCGAATCGATCGTTGCGAAGCGTCATGCGTCCGAGTCAACGTGCCGGTCGAGGCCCCGTCGTGGGCAAAAGTTGCCGACGCTGAGGGGGCGCTTTCGGACAGTCGCCACGAGCGCGAGCCGTGTGGACGGATGGCCGATGAGGGGCCCATAATCTGCGACCATGGATACCCACGTAGTCGACCATCCCTTGACCGCAGCACTTTTGACGACGATGCGCGACGTCCACAGTGACAACGCGACCTTCCGCTCGGCGCTACGGCAGCTGACACACACGTTGGTGTACGAGGCTTTGCGGGATGCCCCGGTGGACACCTTCGAGGTCGATACGCCGGTTGCCCGCACCAGCGGCGTTCGGCTCGCGAACCCACCTCTGCTCGTGCCTGTTCTGCGGGCAGGGCTGGGCATGGTGGAACAGGCGAGTGCGCTCATTCCTCGATCCGGGGTGGGGTTCATCGGTATGGCGCGAGACGAGAAGACGCTGCAACCAGTGCCGTACCTCGAGTCGCTGCCCGCAGATCTGGCCGGCACGCCGGTGTTCGTTCTCGACCCGATGTTGGCTACGGGCGGATCCATGACCGCGACGATCGACTTGCTCGTCGCTCGCGGGGCAACCGACGTGGTGGTCGTGTGCGTCGTCGTGACTCCTGAAGGTATTGCTGCGCTGGAGAGGTCAGGACACCCCGTCCGCGTGGTGTGTGCCGCCGTCGACGACGAACTCAACGATCAAGGCATCATCGTGCCCGGACTGGGGGATGCGGGAGACCGTCAATTCGGGCCTCGTTGAACTGGTCTCGTTACCGACCGACGTACTTCGAGGTCGAGTGGCTTTGAATCACTGCAGGGCAACGGTGACCATGAGGTTTTCCATTCGGCTCAACTCGGGCCTGTGCAAACGGTGTTCGTGTCGTCCGAACGCCAGGTACGGGAGGCCGAGGACTTGCTCGGCGAGTGGTGGAGCGGGGAGCCTCGCGGGAGACGATGGTGCGGAGCTGACACGCTCGACGTCGGAGGCAATTCACACGTATGAGCGGGCCGCATGAAGGCAGGTGGCCCTGCAGACCATCGAGGTCTGCAGGGCCTTGTGCGTGGTGATCAGTCAGCGCTCGTCGTTGCTCCCAGGAGATCGCGGACAGTGTTTGCGACACTGATGAATTCGGGCTTCTCCATCGTTGCGCTGTAGTCCCGATGCACAGGGAGGTCGACGTCGAGGATGTCCACTATCCGTCCGGGCCGCGGGCTCATGACGACGACCCGGTTGGCGAGGTAGACCGCTTCGGCGACGGAGTGGGTGACGAGCATGACCGTGGTGCCGGTTTCCCGCCAGATGCGGTGCAGTTCGACGTTCATCTTCTCGCGGGTGAGAGCGTCCAGAGCTCCGAACGGCTCGTCCATGAGCAGCACCTCCGGTTCGTGCAGCAGTGCGCGGCACAGGGATACGCGCTGCTGCATGCCGCCGGACAGCTCGTGGGGGAGTGCTCCCTCGAAGCCCGTCAAACCGGTCATCTCGATGAGCTGATCGGCTTTCGCGGCCGCGGCCTTCCGGTTCATCCCGCGCATCTCACCCTGAAGCAGAATGTTCTTCCGCACCGTCCGCCATTCCAGCAGGGCAGCGCGTTGGAAGACGTAGCCGATGTTGCGCTGGGGGCCGTGCACCTCCTTGCCTGCCAGCTCCACCGAACCTCGAGAGGCACCGGTGAGGCCGGCCACCACTTTGAGGAGGGTGGACTTGCCGCAACCGGACGGCCCTGCGATGGAGACGAATTCGCCCCTGCCGACCTGGAGGTCGACGTCGGAGAGAGCGGTGACGTCACCTCGCTTGGAGGAGAACTGGACGGTCAGGTTGTCCACCGATACCGCGGTGTCGGTCATCGTCGTCGGCCGTTCACTGGTGATGGCGTTCATGATTGCGTCTCATTCCTCGTTGGAGGTGAAGCCCGTTGCTGGCCAGTGCTCGTGCGTTGGTCGACGCCGGGATCCTTACGGTCGCCGACGTCGAGGGCCGATACCGGGCAATGCGTGAGACCGTCATGACCGAGGCCCAGGCGACCGTCGATGCACTGCGTTCGGGCGCGTCGTCGCGCATTGCGACCGCGGACGCGGTGATGGACCCACTCACTGCGTACCGTCCGAGCGCCGTGGCGGCCACCGCAAGCAGCTTGCACGGTGAACCGGACGGGCAGCGTCTGACGCTCGCCGGCATGATCAACAGGACGCTGACCGACATCATGGCCGCGCGACCGGATGTGCTCGTGTTCGGCGAGGACGTGGCCGTCAAGGGTGGCGTCTACGGCGTTACCAAGGGATTGCGCAAGAGATTCGGCGCGGCAAGAGTTTTCGACACTCTGCTCGACGAGCAGACCGTGCTCGGCACCGCCCTGGGTACAGCGCTCGCCGGTTTCGTCCCGATACCCGAGATTCAGTACCTGGCGTACCTGCACAACGCAGAGGATCAACTGCGTGGTGAAGCGGCGTCGTTGAAGTTCTTCTCCGATGGGCAGTTCAGCAACGGGATGGTCGTGCGCATAGCCGGTCTGGCGTATCAACGCGGTTTCGGCGGGCATTTCCACAACGACAATGCCGTTGCGGTGCTGCGGGATATTCCGGGCATCGTCGTCGCCGTTCCCAGTTCCGCGAGCGAGGCCGCCGCGTTGCTGCGGACGTGTGTAGCGCTGGCCGTGGAAGAGGGACGCGTATGCGTGTTCCTGGAGCCGATCGCGCTATACCACCGCGTCGATCTGGAGGACGGAGACGGGGCGTTGCGGTGCGTCGACACTACCTCGGCCGAATTCGGCACCGTCGCAACACATCTCGACGGGGATGAACTGGCCATCGTCACGTTCGGTAACGGGGTGGTGATGAGTAGGCGCGCCGCGTCGAGGCTGCGTCAGCGTGGGATCGGCGTGACGGTCGTGGATCTGCGCTGGATCGTTCCGCTGCCGGTGGACGACCTTCTGAGCCGACTCGAAGGCTTCGGTCGAGTGTTGATCGCGGACGAGACACGGCACGACGGGGGAGTGGGAGAAGGCGTCGTGACCGCCCTTGTCGAGGGAGGTTACGACGGTGCCATCCGCAGGGTGTCGAGCGCGAATTCGTTCGTACCGCTCGGAGCCGCAGCCGATCTCGTCCTCCTGTCGGAAGACGAGATCGTGGCCGCGGCCGCGCACATGATCGACCTCTAGTGAACTGTTTGTGCCGAAGCTGCGACGGGCTCGACATCGGTCTCCGCTGGGGCGCGGATGAAGAACGACGCCGCCACCGCGACCAGTGATACGGCCCCGCCGTACAGGAAGGCGGTGTGAATTCCGGCCTCGGACCCACCCACTGCAGTTGCGCCGTCGGAGATTCGGGCTGCTGCGGTGTTGGACATCACCGTGACGAACAGTGCGGTACCGGCAGCACCGGCCAACTGCTGAACCGTGCTGAAGATGGCACTACCGTGCGAGTACAACTGGTTCGGTAGCGATCCCAGCGACGAGGTCATGAGCGGTGTCATGATGAGCGCGAGACCCGCCGAGAGCATCATGTGAATACCGATCACGATCGGCAATGCGGTCTGCGCGTCCAGCACGGTCATCGACCACAGTGCAGCGCTCACCACGACGGAACCGGGAATGACCAACGGACGCGGCCCGATTCGATCGAAGATGCGGCCGACGAACGGGGCGAGCAGACCCATCAGCAGACCGCCGGGGAGCAGCATCAGGCCGGTGTCGAGGGTGTCGAGTCCACGGACGTTCTGCAGGTACATCGGTAGCAGAATCAGCGCGCCGAACAGAGCCATCATCGAAATCGCGATCATGCCGAGTCCGATGCTGAAGGTGCGGGTGCGGAACGGACGCATGTCCAGCAGCGCGCCACCGCGATCCTGACGCGAGATCTGCCTCAGAACGAACACCACGAGCGCGACGGTGCCGACGACGAGCGGCAGCCATACCGGCATCACCGACTCCTCGGCCGAGTGTCCGAGGCTGCTCAGACCGTAGACGATGCCGCCGAATGCCAACGCGGACAATACGACCGATACGGGATCGAACGACGGCCGACTGGTCTCGGTCACGTTCTTCACCAGAGTCGTCCCGATTGCGAACGCGACGAGGGCGATCGGAAGTACGAGCCAGAACATCCAACGCCAGTTCAGCGAGTTCAGAATGATGCCCGAGATCGTCGGACCGACCGCGGGTGCCACGGCGATGACGATGGAGATCACGCCCATCATCGCGCCGCGCTTGTGTGCCGGAACCACAGTGAGCACCGTGGTCATCAACAACGGCAACATGATTGCGGTTCCGCTGGCCTGGGTGATGCGTCCGAGCAGGAGCAGCTCGAAGCCCGGGGCGGAGGCGGCGAGCAGAGTGCCGACGGTGAACAGCGTCATTGCCGCCACGAACACCTGACGCAGAGTGAAGCGTTGGAACAAGAAGCCGGTGATGGGAATGACCACTGCCATCGTCAGCAGAAATCCGGTGGTGAGCCACTGTGCCGTGGTCGCCGTGATGTTCAGGTCGATCATCAGGGTAGGCAGCGCCACGCTCATGATCGTCTCGTTGAGGATCATGACGAACGCCGCGATGACGAGGATGCCGATCAGCAGTTCGCTGCCCGGCGCGAGCTGCCGCTCGGATGCGTGGTCGGTGTCAGGTGTGGTCATGTGGCGAGAACTTTCCGGTATCGGTTCGAGATGGGGTGCATCGTCGACTGGAGACAGCTTGAATCAAGTTGACAGTGACTGTCAACTTGAATAAGACTGGTAAGTTGACAGCTGGTAGACGCACGAGTGGCCGATGGATGGACGACAATGAGCGAACGAGTACCGGATCTGCGAGAGCGACGTCGCCGAGAGACTCAGCTCGAGATCACCCGCGCCGCCCTCGAGCTGTTCGAGACGCAGGGCTGCGCCGCCACGACGGTCGATCAGATCGCACGCCGGGCCGGAGTGTCGGCCAGCACCTTCTTTCGTAGTTATGCATCGAAGGAAGAGTCGGTTCTCGGCCTTCCTCCGGAGTTCGAGATCCACATCGACGCCTGGCTGTCGTCGATCGCACCGGAAGACATCACCCTCGAGGCGATCGAAGCACTGTACGAGCACTCCGTCGAACGACTTTCGACTGCACCGCACGAGACGAGGGACCGTCTGCTGCGTACCCGGAGACTGATCGGACGCGACGAGCACCTGCGGGCCGCAGCTTTCGCGACCGATGCCATGACGCTGTGTCGCGTCACCGACTCGATTGCAACCAAGCTTGCCGGCCACGAATCTCGTTCCTACGCACGGTTGTTGGTCGAGGGCGCCGGAATGGCGATGCGCATCGCCTTCGACGACTGGGCCGAACGCATCGACAACGGACAGGACGCAGATCTGGTGGACATCTACCGGACCACACTGAGCGATCTGCGACGCGTCGTCTGCGGCTGACGTCGTGGTGAGTGGAACTTCGTAGTACCGGTCGAGTCTTCGTGCACGTGGCGCGGAGCGCCTCTTATCGCAAGCGGTGCGGTGTCAGGTCCGCTTCGGAGAGTCCGCGCGACGCGACGTCCACCGGAAGCGGTTCTCGGCGAACCAGAGCCGCTCCCACCCGGGCCAGGGCCGCGCAGGTCTGGATTCCGTACCCACCCTGACCGGCGCACCAGAAGAAGCCCTCGACAGTCGGATCGAATCCGACAACCGGAGTTCGATCGGGCACGAAGCTGCGCAAGCCGGCCCAGGACGATCGAACGTGCCGCGCCGTCAACGTGGTCGCCTCGCCGATGTCGTCGAACGCCCGCGCGATCTCCAACTCGTCCGGGCGGGCATCGCTGGGCTCAGTGGGTGTCTCGTCCGCAGGCGAGCACAACAGCCGGCCATTCCCCATGGTCGTTCCGCGGGCTCCACTCCTACCTTCGGGTTTGATGTAGAACTTCTCGTCGATGTCGCTCAGAGTCGCCAGGTGAGCGGTGTCGAGGTTGTCGGGTGCGGCCACCATGAACACCGAACGACGCATGGGAACGAGTCCGATGGGTTCGGCACCCGCCATGGCACCGAGGGCATCGGCCCATGCGCCCGCGGCGTCGACGACGATCGGGGCAGTGTGGGTCGACCCGTCGGTGGAGTTTGCGTGCCACAGGCCGCCCGTGCGGCGCAGTGCGCTCACGCCGGTCCCGGTGTGGACATGCCCGCCCCGTCGACGGAGTCCTCGCACGTAGCCCTGATGCAGAGCGTGTACGTCGACCTCCATCGAATGCGGTTCGTACAGAGCGCAATCGATCAATTCGGGGCGTAGCGGTGGAAAGAACGTCCGTGCGTCGGCGGGGGAGACCAGTTGTGCGTCGGGCGTCAACCGGCTGACGTCGGCGTACATTGCTTCGAGCGCGTCGCCTCGCCCGGTGGCAGCGAACTGCAGCAGTGGGCGCGGGGCGAGAAGTTCTGATCGGAAGTGCTCCGGCGGGTTCTCCAGGAATTCTCGGCTGGCCGTCGTCAGAGCCCGAATCGCGTTGTTGCCGTATGTTTCCAAGAACAGGGCGGCCGAGCGTCCGGTGGTGTGGAAGGCCAGGGTTTTCTCGCGCTCGAGCAGGGTGACTCGGTGATCGCCGGCAAGCTCGTATGCGAGTGATACACCTCCGATTCCGCCGCCGATCACGAGGACATCGGCGTGATGAGTGTCGCTATCAGATGTGGTGGTCATCGATTTCTCCCGTTCTTCGGGTCGGCGGTCCACTGCGCACCGGGGCCGACGGCCTCGTCGAAGATCAGCCAGGTTCGAGTCGAGAGTATCCCGTCGAGTCCCTGCAACTTGTCGAGCACCAGATGTCTCAGCGCCGATGTGTCGGGAGCACGCACCAGGACGAGGGCATCGAAATCACCGCCCATCAGACTGACGTGCTCGACGAACGGGAATGTGCTCAGTCGGTCGGCGACGTCGCGCCACGAATCCTGCCGAATCGACAGAGCCACGTAGGCGGACGCACCCACTCCGGCCTTCTCGTAGGCGATGCGTGCGGTGAACCCCTCGATGACGCCCTCGTCAAGGAGGCGATCGACGCGCACATAGGCGTGTGCCCGTGAGATGTGAGTCGCCTCGGCCAACGCGCGCATCGACATTCGGCCGTCGCGGCTCAGTTCGGTGACGATACGTCGGTCCACGTCGTCGAGCTCGTAGTGCATGCGTGCCATCCGTCCACTGCAGATCGTTCACGGGAGGTCTCTCTGGACAGATTGTCACACGATGGCTGTGGAAGAGCCGTAGATCCACAATCACGTCGCCGATTTGAAAGTCGGTCCACTGACGCGCACTGTGTGAAGAACAAGCAAGCGGAGACGAACCCGGGCAGGAGAGCGGCGCATGACCACGACGGACACGCTCGATCACGTCACGACCTCGGTCGCCCGGCGCGTGCGCGAGGGGTACGAAGCGGAGTTCGTCGAATGGACCGACCGCGGCATCGATCTCGTCCGAACCTTCCCCGGTTTTCTCGGTGGCGGCTGGCTGCGGAGTTCCGGTACCTCCCTGGACTATCACGTGGTGTATCGCTTCGAGACCCACGACGACCTCGACGCGTGGCTGCAGTCGGACGAACGACGGCGCTGGCTCAGCAACGGTCGGCCCATTGCCGACGACGTTGCGACACATCGACTTTCCGGCGTCGAGGGATGGTTCGAGCCACAGTCCAACCTGACCGACGCCGTTCGAGTGATCGGCGGCCCGCCGCCCCGTTGGAAGCAGGCGATCTCGATCGGTGTGGCGTTCTACGCCGTCAGCTTGCTGGTCAACATCGTCCTCACCCCGCATTTGACGGGGTTCAACGTAGCCCTGCGAACAGCGGTCGTGGTGATGATGTGCACGCCGCTGATGGTCTACGTGGTGATGCCGTTCGTCACGTCCCGGCTGCGTAGGTGGCTCGTACCGCGCGTCTAGACCCGGCCGAGCTTCTGTGCGGGCCCGGATTGGATACAGTCGGACCATGTCCGAAGCCCGCGTCCACGACCAGTTCGCTCTCGACGGGGCCTGGAACTTTCGCGACCTCGGCGGTGTTCGCACTGCCGAAGGATCGAGGGTTCGACCCGGAAGATTTTATCGCGCATCGGAACTGAGCGCGCTCACCGACAGTGGAGTGCGTGCAGTCCTGGATCTGGGGATACGCACTGTGTTCGATCTCCGTGGTGATTCGGAGATCGCCCGAAGCGGTGTCGACAGAGTTCCCGGCGATGTGCAGTCGATTGCGGTGCCGTTCTACAACGACAGCGGGGAGCGCGCGCCGCACGAGGCACCGATCCGCGACGAACAGAGTCAGGTCGACTACCTCCTGCGCGCCTACGCGTCGTTCCCGGTGCTGGACGGGGCCTCGACTGCGATCAAGCGGGTCGTCGAGGCACTCGCGGCCGGCCGAGGCGGAGTTCTGGTGCACTGCGCTGCCGGTAAGGATCGGGCCGGATGGACGGTCGCGACGGTGTTGCGCGCGGCCGGGGTGAGTGAGGACGACATCCTCGCCGACTACCTCGCCAGCAATGCAGGGGTGGAGCCGCTGCTCGCCCATGTGCGCCGGACCTGGCCGGACATCGAGGACGCTCGACTGCCGGGAGAGGCCATGTTGGGAGTCCGCGCGTCGTATCTCGAGCGCGGGATGCAGGCTGTGACGTCCGAGCACGGATCGTTCGAGGCGTATTTGCAACACCTGGGCATAGACGACGATGTGCGCGGACGGCTCGTCGCCGAGTTGGTCGAGGACTGACCGGTACCCTCTGCGTCATGCGAATCGGACAGACAGCCCCGGATTTCGAGCTCCCCGATCATCTGGGCGAAGTCCGTGCTCTCACCGATATGACGGTGTCCGGCCCGGTTGTGTTGTTCTTCTACCCCGCGGCCAACACTCCCATCTGTACCGCCGAGGCCTGCCATTTCCGGGACCTGGGAACAGAATTCGACAGATTCGGTGCGCGGCGGGTGGGGATCAGCACCGACACCAGCGACAAGAATCGGCATTTTGCCTTGCAGAGGTCCTTCGACTTCCCCGTGCTGTCCGATTCGGACGGCGCGATCGCCGAGCAGTTCGGAGTGCGACGAGGTGGTTGGTTCACCCGACGGCGTCGGCTTCTCGAGCTCGAACGCGGGCGCGCGCATGCGGCCGACCGAGGGATTTTGCGGCAACTGCTGTCCGTGAAGCGGACGACTTTCGTGATAGATCGGCACCGAGTGGTGCGGATGGTGGTGCGGAGTGAACGCGGTCATGTTCATGCGACCAAGGCGCTCGAGTACTTGCGCTACCTGTCCTGACAGCTGATCGCTGCGGTCCGAGCGTTATTCGTTCGCGCCGCTGAACAGGGCGGTGTAGACGGCAGGCTTCGAGGCTTCGGCGTGCGCATCGGTCGACGCGTCGTCGGGGTGGCTGAAGAGTGCCTCGTTCTTTTCGATGTGTTCCATTCCCCGAGCATGCCCGTGATCGACGGTAATAGCCACTCGCCGCGCGGGCTCCGCACGGTCCGCCACCCCCTCGTGCGCGTTGTGCGTAGCTCCATTGCAAACGCGCACAAGGGGTGAGCAGCAGAACGGACCCGGGTCGGCGGGGTGGGATACTCCTCGGATGCCCGACGACACTCTGTTCGACGCCCTGCGCCGCGAGCCGGACGCGGAGGCACCCAATCTGCATGCCGTCGACGCCGCGGACCGCCTGGTTCTCGATACCGTCGACGAGCAACCGGGAGTCGACAGAACGGCACCGATCGCAGTGATCGGCGATCGATACGGTGCCCTCACCCTCGGGGCCGTGGCGTTGGGGTTCGCCGATGTGCGAGTGCATCAGGATGCCGTCACGGGCGTGCGGGCTCTCGAACTGAACGCGGCGCGGGTCTCGTCGGCCGGCACGTACACCCAACACGGGCTGGGTGCGGAGTTGCTCGACGGCGTGCGCACGGTGTTGATGCAACTGCCGCGAGGACTGGCCGAACTGACCGAGATCGCCGAGCACATCGCCGCGCATGCCTCGGCGGACGTCGTCGTCCTCGCCGGCGGACGAGACAAGCACATGACCCCGGCGATGAACGACGTCCTGCGCAAGTCGTTCGAGACGGTCACGGCCGGCCGCGGCCGGCAGAAGGCCCGAGTGCTCACCGCACGCGGGGCGGTGGCGTCGGGCATGACGTATCCGGTGAGCAGACGCCTCTCGGATATCGACATGACGGTCGTAGCGCACGGTGCGGTGTTCGCGGGGGCCGGTCTCGACATCGGCACCCGATACCTGCTCGAGTACGTACCCAAGATGCTGCCGCGTGCCCGGCGCGCTGTCGATTTGGGTTGCGGCACCGGCATTCTCGCAACCGAACTGGCGCGCACTCGTCCCCAACTGGAGGTCCTCGCCACTGATAGATCTGCCGCAGCGATCGCATCTGCCGCGGCGACCGCGTCGGCGAACGGCACTCGAATCACGGTGATCGCCGACGATGCGATGTCGACTTTCGACTCTGCCTCCGTCGATCTCGTGGTCTGCAACCCTCCGTTCCACGAGGGAGCTGCCGTGCACACGGGAGGAGCAAGCACGCTGTTCGCCGCGGCGGGCCGAGTCCTGAGGCCGGGCGGACAGCTGTGGACCGTGTTCAACACCCACCTGAACTATCGACGCGAACTCGCCGACGCCGTTGGCCCCACCGACCTGATGGGGCGCAACGGCAAGTTCACCGTCGCCCGCTCGGTACGCCCGAGCGCGCAGCAGTGAGCATCAGGTGATCGGGCCGCCGTCTTCGGGCGTTCCGTCGATCTGACCCCGGTTACGTCCGCGATCCTCGACGAGGGTGCCCTCGACGATCTCGGCTTGACGCTGACCCTCCGCGTAGTCGATGTCGGGATCCTCGTCCGACTCCTCGACGACGTGATCCACCAATTCCTCGGTCAATTCTTCGTCGGGCGTCTCGACGATCGGCCGTTCGAGTTCTTCCTCGAGGGCGACGTCGGGCTCCTCCTCGCTCAGCTTGAGGTCGAGGCTCTCACCCTCGGCGGCCTCGCGAGCGGTGGTTCCGAAGCTGTTGGCCTCGCTCCACTGATCCGGGGGATCGATCACGGTGTCGCCGTCGTCGTTGCGCACCTCGTCGGAGTCGAGGCTCTCGCTTTGGTCCAATGTCTGGTCTGGTCGGTCTTCGATTGCCATGTTCTCGTAGTGCCCATTTCGATCCGGTGTCACACACAGAAGTTGTGTCCGCGTGTCGACGCCCGACCCGGTAGAGTCCGTTTTGTCCGTCGTCGAGGTTCTCCGCTCGGGAACTTTTGTCCGGATGTCATACGTTCTACTGATGACCGACGGGGAGATCCCCGGTGGGGATCAGAACTTACGAAGGGAAGAGACACGGTGCGCACCTCCAGCAACCCGGTGTTCCGCAACCTGCCCAAGCAGCAGGGCGGCGGCTATGCCACATTCGGATCTGCGACGGCTGGAGCCTCGCAGGCCGCAACCTTCGGCCAGCATCCCGGAACGCAGGCCGACCCGTACACCACGCAGCCCGCACAACGGGCCATGACCATCGACGACGTCGTCACCAAGACCGGCATCACGCTCGGTGTGTTGACCGTCACGGCGATCATCTCGTACCTGCTGGTCCAGAACAACGACGGTCTGGCCACGCCGTTCGTCATCGTCGGTGGCCTGGTCGGCTTCGGTCTGGTCATGTTCGCGACGTTCGGCCGCAAGATGGACAACAAGGCGATCGTTCTTGCCTACGCGGCGGCGGAGGGCATCTTCCTCGGAGCCCTGTCGTTCCTGTTCACCTTCAACATCCAGGGGGTCGGAGCCGGGACACTCATCTCCCAGGCCGTCCTCGGCACGTTCGGTGTGTTCTTCGGCATGCTCATCGTCTACAAGACCGGCGCAATTCGCGTCACCCCGCGTCTGACCCGCATGGTTGTCGGTGCCCTCATCGGTGTCGTCGTTCTCATGCTGGGCAACCTCGTGGCCGGCTTCTTCATGGACGGTGGCTTGGGACTGCGCGACGGTGGACCGCTGGCCATCATCTTCAGCCTCGTCTGCATCGGCATCGCGGCGTTCAGCTTCCTGCTCGATTTCGATCAGGCCGACCAGCTGATCCGTGCACAGGCACCGGAGAAGGCAGCCTGGGGCGTTGCTCTCGGCCTCACCATCACACTGGTGTGGCTGTACATCGAGATCCTGCGTCTGCTGAGCTACTTCCAGAACGACTAGTACTCACGCGAAAAGCCCCGCCACTCCTTTGGAGAGGGCGGGGCTTTTTCGTTGCCAGGGGTCAGCTGAGGCGTTCGAGCACCATGGCCATACCCATGCCGCCGCCGACGCACATGGTCTCGACGCCGAACGTCTTGTCGTGGGTGGTCAGGTTGTTCAGCAGGGTGGTGGTGATGCGCGCACCGGTCATGCCGAACGGGTGGCCGACCGCGATGGCACCGCCGGATACATTCAGCTTGTCCTCTTCGATCCCCAGGTCACGGGCAGAACCGAGGACCTGCACCGCGAAGGCCTCGTTGATCTCGAACAGGTCGATGTCGGAGATCGACATGCCGGCGATCTTCAGCGCCTTACGGGTGGCCTCGATCGGTCCGAGGCCCATGATCTCCGGAGAGGTGCCGGTGACGCCGGTGGAGACGATGCGAGCCAGCGGGGTCAGGCCCAGTTCCTTGGCCTTGGTGTCGCTCATGATGACGAGCGCTGCAGCGCCGTCGTTGAGCGGGCAGGCGTTACCGGCGGTGATGGTGCCGTTGGGCCGGAACACCGGCTTGAGCTGGCTGATCTTCTCGTACGTCGTGCCTGCGCGCGGGCCGTCGTCGGTGTTGACGACGGTGCCGTCGGGCAGGGTCACCGGGGTGATCTCCCGCTCGAAGAAGCCGGCGTTGATGGCTTCCTCGGCGCGGTTCTGGCTGCGGACGCCCCAGTGATCCTGATCCTCGCGGCTGATGCCGGTGAGGAGGGCGACGTTCTCGGCCGTCTGGCCCATCGCGATGTACGCGTCGGGCAGTTCGCCGTTCTCGCGCGGGTCGGTCCAGCTGTCCGCGCCCTCTTCCTGAGTCTTCTTGGTGCGCGCTTCGGCGTCGGCGAAGATCGGGTTGTGGCTTTCGGGAAGCGAATCGGAGCTGCCGTGGATGAAGCTCGACACGCTCTCGACACCGGCGGAGATGAAGACGTCACCCTCGCCTGCCTTGATCGCGTGCAGCGCCATCCGGGTGGTCTGCAGCGACGACGAACAGTAACGCGTGATCGTCGTTCCGGGCAGGGAGTCGTAGCCGAGCTGAACTGCGACGATGCGGGCGAGGTTGTTGCCCTGCATGCCGCCGGGCAGACCGCAGCCCAGCAGGAGGTCGTCGATATCCTTGGGGTCCAAGGACGGCACCTTGGCCAGCGCAGCAGCGACCATCTGTGCGGTGAGGTCGTCGGGACGAATGTCCTTGAGCGACCCCTTCATCGCCCTGCCGATCGGTGAGCGCGCGGTGGCGACAATGACTGCTTCTGGCATGAAATCTCCTTCGAATCGATACTGCGAATCTGCTACCGCCGGGTAGGCGATGTCTCCCGACCGAACTTACAACCCTGACGAATCGATGCGGCCACGACGTACGAGATCGTCCGACGCGGTGCTGATCTCGGCGTCGAGCTCCGCCGTTCTGCGACGGAGGAAACGATCGAGTGCGGCGGCGGCGCGGGGGATGGTCTTGCGTGATTCGGCGGCGGCCGAGACGGTCGGTAGCTCGGGCAGAGGGCCGCCGTGCCAGACGCCCAATGCGGACGCCAGTACCGGCAGGATCTGCTGGGCTGCCAATTCGTAACCTGCGGCCGACGGGTGGAAGCGGTCGGCCGAGAACATGGTGTCGGGGGCCGCGAGAAACTCGGGGGAGAGCAGATCCGCCAGCGCCACCGGATGCCCGCCCGCGCTGAGCGTCCTGGCCGTCTGGGCATGGGCCAGGCGTCGACCCCAATTGCGGACGACGGTCCGCAGTGGCTGCGGAATGGCCGTCACGACACCGAGATCGGGGCACGTGCCCACGGCTACCACGCAGCCTTTGGCTGTCAGTCGCTCCACTGCATCTCCCAGCCGGGCTGCCGAGGCCGGGATGGAGAACTTCTTGGTGACGTCGTTCGCGCCGATGAAGATCACTGCGGCGTCGGGAGGCGGCCCCGCAACGAACATCGCATCCACCTGACCTTCGAGGCCCTTGGAGGTGGCGCCGGCAATTGCTTTGGTGCTGAGACGAATTCGCTGGCCGGTCTCCTCCGCCAAGCCGCGGGCGAGCAGCACACCCGGGACTTCGTCCGCGACGGTGCAGCCCACGCCAGCCGCGGTGGAGTCGCCGAAGATCATCAGATGAATATCTGCTGAATTTCCCAGTCGCCACCGCTCGGGGGCTGCACAACCGGCGGTGTAGACCCCGTCTGCCTCGGGTGGCTTGGCGATGATCCGCCCGATGACGCCGCGCGCCGCAGCGGCCTGCCCCATCAGGTGTCGATATGCGGCCCAGGACGCAGTCCCTGCTCCAGAGCCCGCAAGTACCGTTGCGGCGCTCGCTTTAGCAGCGGTGCGCCATCCGCTCGCCGTCACAGATCGATCCCTCTCGTCGCGCCGTCCACACCATCGTAGGCGGGCGTCGGCAGCCGTGGCCGAGAGTCGATCGGCTGCGTCTGGGAAGATGTAGGCATGCGCATCGCACAGCACATCACCGAACTCATCGGCAACACCCCGTTGGTGAAGTTGTCCACCGTCGTCGGCGACGGAGCCGGCACGGTCGCGGCCAAGATCGAGTACCTCAACCCGGGTGGTTCGTCCAAGGACCGCATCGCGGTGAAGATGATCGACGCGGCCGAGGCGGCGGGCGAATTGAAGCCCGGCGGAACCATCGTCGAGCCCACGTCCGGCAACACCGGCGTCGGCCTCGCGCTCGTCGCGCAGCAGCGTGGCTACAAGTGTGTGTTCGTGTGCCCCGACAAGGTCGGTGAGGACAAGCGCAACGTTCTGCGTGCCTACGGAGCCGAGGTCGTCGTCTGCCCCACGGCCGTCGCACCCGAGGACCCCAACAGTTACTACAGCGTCTCCGATCGGCTCGTTCGCGAGATCGACGGAGCGTGGAAGCCGAATCAGTACGCCAACCCCGCCGGGCCGGCCAGTCACTACGAGACCACCGGCCCCGAGATCTGGGCGGACACCGACGGAAAGATCACGCACTTCGTCGCAGGCGTCGGCACCGGCGGCACCATCTCCGGCACCGGCAAGTACCTCAAGGAGGTCTCCGGCGGCAAGGTCAAGGTCATCGGCGTCGACCCCGAGGGCTCGGTGTACTCCGGCGGAACGGGACGCCCGTACCTCGTCGAGGGTGTCGGCGAGGACTTCTGGCCGACCGCCTACGACCCGTCCATCCCGGACGAGATTATCGCCGTGTCCGACGCCGACTCGTTCGACATGACCCGTCGCCTCGCTCGCGAGGAGGGGCTGCTGGTCGGCGGTTCGTGCGGTATGGCCGCCGTGGGCGCGATCCAGGTTGCCGAGCGCGAAGGTCCAGACGCACTGGTCGTAGTACTGCTGCCCGACGGCGGCCGCGGCTACCTCGCGAAGATCTTCAACGACTCGTGGATGTCCTCGTACGGATTCCTTCGTTCACGCCTCGATGGCAAGACGCACGAGACCTCGGTCGGCGAGGTGCTGCGCGGAAAGTCCGGCGCATTGCCGGATCTGGTGCACACCCATCCGTCCGAGACCGTGCGCGACGCCATCGAGATTCTGCGCGAGTACGGCGTCTCCCAGATGCCGGTGGTCGGCGCGGAACCGCCTGTGATGGCGGGCGAGGTTGCCGGCAGCGTCACCGAGCGCGATCTGCTCAGTGCTGTGTTCGAGGGGCGCGCTGCACTGGCCGACCCCGTAGCCAAGCACATGAGTTCGCCGTTCCCGCTGATCGGTGCCGGTGAAACCGTCTCCGACGCCACCAAGGCGCTCGGTGAATCCGATGCGCTGATGGTCGTCGAAGAAGGCAAGCCCGTCGGCGTCATCACCCGCCACGATCTGCTCGGTTTCCTCAGCAAGGCCTAGTGGTCGTGGGGGGGGTTTGGGCCCCCCGGGGCGCCAAAAAACCCCCCCCCCCCCCCCCACCCCGCAGCCCCGGGGGCCGGCCCCCCCAGGCACCAAACCACCCAAAGAAACAAACACCGAGCCCC
>NZ_JBITUQ010000013.1:0-140967 GCF_044542515.1 Rhodococcus sp. NPDC078407
CGATCGGGATGCTCAGCCCCACCACGTACGAACAGTCACTGATCGCGCCCATCATGGCCGCGTGACCACTGTCCACTTTTCGGGGGGAACCTCAGTCGGAGATAGCATCTGGTTGACACAACCGTAACATTCATAGTGCGAGCAACCTTTTGGACAATTGCAGAACTACTGGTCTACGGGTTGTGTGTTCACGTAAGTGTGATGATGCTCACGCTACTGGGCGACTGGCTCACCAACCGAACGCTCGATAGTGGATACCGGCGCGCAATTCACCGACGCGTATGTAGAGAGCGCGCAACCAGTGTCCCCGGGACAGCTTGGTGATCGACGTCGGCAATAGAGGGTTACGCAGTATCAACACGCCCCAGCGCAGGAGCACGAGGCGAATGCTCAGTGGGGGGCACCCATGCCGACGGTACTCACCGACGAGTTTGGTCGTGCCGTATCCGGCACGGTACGACTGACGCAGTAGCGGCCCCAGCCGGTCGCGTAGACGGTACGAGACCTTGGGCTCGTGATCGAAGCTGAAACTGTGACCGGCCAACTGTGCGCGCCAACTGAATTCGACGTCTTGGCTGGCCGCGAATTCGTTGTTCATGCCGCCCAGAGCGTGATAGACCTCGGCTCGACACGCCATGCTGGCTCCGATCGCGAACGGGCGAAACGAATTTCCACCCTGGTGCTCCGGAGCGAGGCTCGGCGTCCACGACAATGCACGCTCACCGTTCAAGGATGACGTCTCGACTGCAGTTCCGACAAGATCGTAGTGCGTCGCCATCCGGGCCAAGGTGCTCAGCCAATCTCGATGCACCACGTCATCGGAGTCACAGAAGGCGAGCAGCTCACCAGTAGCCGCGTCCGCACCCCGGTTGCGGGCATGCGCAGCTCCTTTTGCCTCTGACGCGTCGACATACACGGTGGAGAAGCCGACGGGGAGATCGCACGTCTCGAGGTATTGCCGAAGCTCGCCACTACCGGAGTTGTCCGCAAGAACAACCTGAAAGTCGTCCCCGAAGTCCTGATCGGCCAGAGCCATCAGTTGAGCTGTCAGCGTCGTGTCGAAGGCTCCGACGGGAATGATCACCGACACAGATGGCATCTCTGAAATGGGCATGACCGTTTACGGTACGCACAAAAGTGGCCCGATAGAAAGGCTTCGGTCCGCGGGCCATTCCATCCGGGCCGTCAGCCCGACGCGGATGCCTTCTTGTAACCGCGGATCGCCGGGATGAGGAACACGACGACCATCCCTAGTGACCAAGCGAGGGTCTGCAGGACGGGGGTCATGACAGGCCCGCCCATGGCGAGGTTACGCATTGCTCCGACCGCGACCGACATCGGCTGAGCTGCAACGACCGGCTGAAGCCACAGGGGGTACGCGAGCACGGGGACGAACCCAGCGTTGAAGAACATCAACAACGTGCAGAAGATCGACACCAGTTCCACCAGCGGTGCGTCTCCGGATACCGTGGCGAGGAACGTGATCATGACTGCGAAACCGATTCCGAACACGACCGGAATCAGCAGCAACAAGATGCCCGCTTGAAGTCCCTGCGTGAATCTGAATCCCATTGCCACACCGGCACTGATGATGACCGTGGTGGTCACGAGCACCCGAACTGCTTCGGCGATCATTCTGCCCAGCAGGCCGGCCGCCCGGTGAGTGGGTGTCGTCCAGAACCGCGACAACAAACCCGACTTCCGTTCGCCCTTGAGGCCGACGGCGCTGACGATGGATCCGAACATGGCACCGACCAGGGCGATCATCGGCACCTGGCCGTAGATGGCGGGCGATCCGGTGGCCGCGGATATCGAGTTACCGAGGACGACGCGGAACATGACCAGCATCAACGCGGGGTACAGCAATGCCTGAATCATCGTCGACGGATCGCGCATCCATCGCATCAACAGTCTCTTGGCCTGGATCAGACTGTGGGTCCAGAGAGCACGAATGGACCCTTCGGCCAGGACCATACTGGGTTCGGGAAAGGTCAAATTGGATACGCGCGTGGTGTTCACCGACGCTTCTGACATCGTCATCTCGAACTCGTCATTCCGGTCTCGAGCTCGCCCAGATGGCGAGCGGGACGAAGAACAGGATCAGGCCGGCGATCCAGGCCAGGGATGGCCACAGCACCTGGAAGCTGACTCCGCCCTCGGCCATGTCTCGCATCGCGAAGGAGAACTGAGAAATTGGTTGATTGCGAACGAACGGTCGGATGAGTTCCGGGAAACCGCTCTCGGGAACGAACCCGCACGAGGCCATACCGAGGATGAGCTGGGGGAGAGTCAACACCTGGCTGGTCGCTTCGGGACTCTTCGACAGCGTTCCGATTGCGTCCGCACCGATCGACAATGTGGTGCTGATCAGCATGGCGAGCGCGCAGAACAACAGGGCCTGGGCGAATCCTGCGGTGAAGCGAAAACCGATCACATAGCCGAAACCGAGGGCGGATACGAGCGAGACCAGGGAGCGTACGACGCCGCTCGAGATACGCGCTACCAACGGGACGCCACGTACGACAGGCATCGTCTTCAACCGAGAATTCAATCCACTCATTGCTTCGGTGGATGCCCTCTGCGCGGCGGAAATGGCGGTGAACGCCATGGCCTGCAAAACGATGATCGGCATCAGAAACTGGGCGTAATTGATCCCTTGCAAGCCCATCACGAACTTGAGCGGAAGGTAGAAGCCCACGGTGAAGATCAGCGGAGCGATGACCGCGATCAGCAGCTCGCCCTTGGTGAGCATCGTCCACAAAGCACGGCCGGTGAGAGCCTGCCACTGAACGAAGCCGGACGGCCGCGTTCGAGACCTCCGTTTCGGCTGCTGTGTGGTGGAGCCGGCACCGGTCCGCTCGACGAACCTCGAATGTGTTTTGGGCAAGCCCCGCGTCGTGGCCGTCATGAGCTCGAGCTCGCTTGCGAGTGGCCGGTGAGGGTGAGGAACACGTCGTCCAGCGAGGGGCGCCGCAGTGCGATGTCGGCCAGCACGATGCCCTCTGCGTCGACGCGTCGCAGAATTTCGGACAACGTCGCTGCGCCGTCGGGTGCCGGTACCGAGATTCGATCGGACGTGGCGGTGATCTCGGCGTGGACGGCGGCCGGGACCATGTCACCCAGCGCGGTCGCGGCGGCGCGGAGCTGCCCGGGATCGAGGGGAACCACCTCGCAGTAGCTGCCGCCGGTCATGGCCTTGAGTTGATCCGACGTGCCTTCCGCGATGACGGTTCCCTTGTCGATGACGATGATGTTGTCGCTGAGGACGTCCGCTTCCTCGAGGTACTGCGTCGTCAACAGCACGGTGATGCCTTGCGCCTTCAGTGCCTCGACCAACGACCACACGCCCTGACGGCTGCGAGGGTCGAGTCCGGTGGTCGGTTCGTCCAGGAACACGACCTCCGGTCGCACGACCAATCCGCAGGCGATGTCGATCCGGCGTCGCATACCGCCCGAGTAGCCACGGACGGGCCGCTTGCCGGTATCCGCGAGGTCGAACTCGTCGAGCAGAGCCTTGGCGCGGGCCTTCGCGGCCTTTTTGTCCAGACCCATGAGGCGACCGAACAACTCGATGTTCTCGCGGCCCGACAGGGTGTCGTCGAGGGCCGCATACTGTCCGGTCATCATGATCGAGCGGCGTACCGCCGGAGCGTCTGTCGCAACGTCGTGTCCCGCGACGAATGCACGGCCGGTATCCGGGGTGATCAAGGTGGACAGCACCTTGACCGTGGTGGTCTTGCCGGCACCGTTGGGACCGAGAATACCCAGCACGGTCCCGCGCTCGGCGGAGAAGCTGATGCCGCGCAGCGCATGCACATCACCGAAGGACTTGTGCACGTCCTCCACGTGTACGGCTGCGTGTTGAGCTGACGACATCGAATCTCCGAGCTGTCGGGGTGAATGGTGGGACAGGACCCCGGGGAGTCGAGGGCCACTACTTGATACCGGAATTCCCCGAGAATGTTACCTGCGGGTCGACGCCGGGTGACCTCCGCAGTCAGCCCCAATCGATATCGATAGTGTCCTCGACGTCGAGCTTTCGGCACAGAGACCGAAGCCCGCTGTAGTCCTGGACCAGAGCTCGGCGACTCTTGTCCTGCTCGACGTCGGCGAGCATCTCGTCGGCACCGCGGACGCCCTCGAGCTCGAGAATGCGCCGCCAGGTCGAGAAGTCGCTGCTCGAGAACGCATCCATGCCATCGACGAGTCCGTCGAGGAACTTCTGTCGGTCATTGGCTCCGAGACGGTCGAAGACGATCGCGGCCATGTCGTCGGCGATCGAGGCATGGCAGTACTCGTCGCGATTGTGCAGTTTCACGGTCGCCCGATTGATGGGCTGAATGACGTCGTCGTCCTCGATCAGGTCCAAGTACGACGTGATGGAGATCTCCGCGACTGTCATGAACGCCAGAGAACTGATCGCCGCGGACCAGGAGTCATCGCTCGTTGCTTGCGCAGCGCGTTGCCGACGCACCGTCGAGCTGAAGGGCAGAGAGCGCTCCGACAGTGCCCACCCTCGGCCGCGCCGCGTCGCAGCGCTCGCGTTGAGGTGCATCAGGGTGTGGTACTGCTCGTCCACCATGGCCTGAGTGACTGCCACAGCGAGAGTGTCGCCCATGCCGGTCTCGAACACATCCTGTGCCAGTAGCGAAAAACCTGGATGCACGACGTGCTGTTCCACATCCATCACGTTCTTGTTGAACGCGATCCATCCCCAGGCACGCAGGCGATCCTTCTGCTCGGGAGTGACATCGATGTAGGTGTCGTGCTCGCCGAAGGGGATCAGGGCGTCCGGGAAGTCCTGTTTCGATGTGTCGAACAGGTCGTCGAGTTCGGGTTCGGGCTTCTTCACCGTTGCGCGCTGCGCCCAGTTCTTCGCCAACCGTGCAACGACGGCACTCTCCACGACATCGGCGGAGTCGAACTCCGGCAACGACGGCTGTTCCAGCATTGCGTGCCTCGCCTCCGTGCATTTACAAGTGGTCGCTCTTATCGGTGGTCACCGATTACCACTGTCACCTCGAACGATACCGAACATCTCGGCGCACGCCGTCCGATACCGATCGCCGCTGCCGCCCAGCGCGGACTCTGCCTTGTTCAATAGCCGCGCGAACCGAGCCTCGGAACCGGAATCGACCGTCTCGTTCAGTGTCTGCGTGGCGCGGCGCAAGGCTGCCCTGGCCTCGGCGGCGTGGGGATTGCCGGCCTGTACGTCCCAGTACACCTCTGGTTCGCCGCCCGTGATGCGAGCGAGCACCGCCAGCATGGTCGAGTGTGGGGGAGGAGCGACGGCGTCGATGTCGCCGAACGGCAGCTCGAGTTCGGCCAGTGCCAACCCGAATGCCAGCACACTGGCATGCGTCAAAGCCTGCGTTGCAGCGGCGAGTCGATCGTGACGCGTGGCGTCGAGCAGCACGACGTGCCCACCCCATCGTGAGACTCGGTCGAGGAAAGCGTCCGCGAGTGGGCCTTCGCGATGTAACACAGCGGCTACCGGGCGTCCGGCCATCCCCAGGGACGGGGCGAACATCGGATTGATGCCCACTGACGCACCGACGCGATCGGTTTCCTCGAGGTGCCGCGCGAACCCGGACTTGACCGACAGGGTTTCCACCAGCAGGGCGTCGGAGCGTACGGCAGACAGATCCGCGGCCAACGCCACCGATTCCGGCACGGCCAGAATCACCGTCTCGGCCCGCTCGAGCGCCCGGGCCAGTCGGTCGTCGGGCTCGATGATGTTTCCGACCATGACGGGCGGAGAGGCACCGGGATCGCCGTGCACGTCGACGATCGTCACGGAGATGTCGTCCCCCCGGAACAAGTCGACGATCATGCTGCCGACGGCTCCTGAACCACCTACCACCACGACCGAGTCATCCGGGTCGGTCCGTCTCGCCGAGTTCATCGGTCGAGTATGTCAACGCGAGGCGGCAGAGACCCAGATCGTGATGTCTGCGTGCACGACCTCGATGCCCGCGGTGTCCCGAATGGATACCGGCACGACGAGTTCGAGGCCGTCGGTGACCGACTCGAAATCGGGAATCTCGTCGAGCTGGGCGACGGCGCGCAGTGACGTGGTGGCCTTGGTCAGGTACTGGACGTTCATCGACTTCGGAATCCATCGGTGCGATGTGGGCACGGTCGCCTCGGCGAGCATTCCCATCGCAACCTCGGCGAGATTGCACGCTGCGATGGCATGAAATGTGCCGAGATGGTTCCGGATTCCGAACCACTTGGGCGCTGTCACCTCGCAGCGACCCGATTCAAGGGCCACCACCCGCGGCAGCACAGACGCGAAGTAGGGAACCCGAAGGCACATGCCAATCGAGAACACAGTGGATCCGATAGTGTTGTTCGGCAGCTTCGACCAGGCGCGATAGGTGGCCCCGGTGGTGTTGGCGACGGCATTCATGGTCCTACCTTACTGTCGAGTAAGGTCACGTCGGCAATACGGATCGACCCCGAGTTGATCTGTTGCCCGCGCTACGGCATACTGGTCGGGTTGCCTGGACACGGGACGCGCTTGCGTGCGGCCTGAACCAGGTGAGTCGATCGAAAGGTCGGCTGAGAAAACATGAGACCAGCGCTCCGCGTGAGCGCGTCCGGACCACCAGCTCGATCGGTGTGGGTTTCGTTTCCTTCGGATGGTTGAGGCGAAAGTTTCAGCGCAGAAGAATGAGCGGAATCGCGACACGCCCGACCGCGTGGACCGGAGAACCATGACAGATGAAGAGCGGCAACGGACACAGGTCACGCCTGGTCGTCAACGTTTTTCACTGTCGTGTGTGCACGAAGGCAGTTCGAGTCGGAGGGATTCCCCCGGCTCGGGGACTGTGCAGACGAGGTGGAGCAGGCCGAACGGCCCGTTCTACGACCAAGCGGCAAGAAAAGGACACTAAGCGTGGCGGGACAAAAGATCCGCATCAGGCTCAAGGCCTACGACCATGAGGCGATCGACGCGTCAGCGCGCAAGATCGTCGAAACGGTCACCCGTACGGGTGCCCGCGTCGTCGGACCGGTGCCGTTGCCGACAGAGAAGAACGTGTACTGCGTCATCCGTTCGCCGCACAAGTACAAGGACTCGCGCGAACACTTCGAGATGCGTACTCACAAGCGGCTCATTGACATCCTCGACCCGACACCGAAGACGGTGGACGCGCTCATGCGCATCGACCTCCCGGCCAGTGTCGACGTCAACATCCAGTGAGCGCGGAGACAACGATGACTGATAACAAGAACCGGCCTGCGACAGGAATTCTGGGCACCAAGCTCGGAATGACCCAGGTCTTCGACGAGAACAACCGCGTCGTTCCGGTGACCGTGATCAAGGCAGGCCCCAACGTGGTCACCCAGATCCGCACCCAGGAACGTGACGGCTACAGCGCCGTCCAGGTCGCATTCGGTGCGATCGACCCGCGCAAGGTGAACAAGCCCACCACCGGCCAGTTCGAGAAGGCAGGTGTCACGCCGCGTCGCCACATCGTGGAGATTCGCGTAGCCGACGCCTCGCAGTTCGAGGTCGGCCAGGAGCTCACCGCTGCAGTGTTCGAGGACGGCGCATACGTCGACGTCACCGGCACCAGCAAGGGCAA
Source organism: Rhodococcus sp. NPDC078407 (assembly GCF_044542515.1). Taxonomy (NCBI): domain Bacteria; kingdom Bacillati; phylum Actinomycetota; class Actinomycetes; order Mycobacteriales; family Nocardiaceae; genus Rhodococcus; species Rhodococcus sp. NPDC078407. Next base: position 7,593 of record NZ_JBITUQ010000013.1, read on the forward strand.
GGGCTTCGCCGGAACCATGAAGCGTCACGGCTTCAAGGGTCAGGGCGCGAGCCACGGTGCACAGGCCGTGCACCGTCGTCCCGGATCCATCGGTGGCTGCGCAACACCCGGTCGCGTCTTCAAGGGAATGCGCATGTCCGGACGTATGGGTGGCGACCGCGTCACGACGCAGAACCTCTCGGTCCACAAGGTGGACAGCGAGAACGGTCTGCTGCTGATCAAGGGAGCGATCCCGGGCCGTCGCGGCAACGTCGTGATCGTCAAGTCTGCATTGAAGGGTGGTGCACGGGCATGACCAGCCTCGAGAAGAACACCGAGACCAAGCTGACGCTCGATGTCAAGGAAGCCGGCGGCAAGACCAACGGCACCGTCGATCTCCCCGCGGAGATCTTCGACGCTCCGGCGAACATCGCGCTGCTGCACCAGGTCGTCATCGCACAGCTGGCAGCCGCTCGTCAGGGAACCCACTCCACGAAGACTCGTGGCGAGGTTCGCGGCGGTGGCAAGAAGCCGTACCGGCAGAAGGGCACCGGCCGCGCCCGTCAGGGCTCGACCCGCGCTCCTCAGTTCGTCGGCGGTGGAACGGTTCACGGACCGCAGCCGCGCGACTACAGCCAGCGGACCCCCAAGAAGATGAAGGCCGCCGCTCTGCGCGGAGCCCTCTCCGATCGGGCCCGCAGCGAGCGACTGCACGTCATCACCGAATTGGTTGCCGGACAGGTTCCGTCCACCAAGGGTGCGAAGACGTTCCTCGCCGAGATCTCGGACCGCAAGAAGGTCCTGCTCGTCGTCGGCCGCGAGGACATCGCAGCCTGGAAGAGCGTTCAGAACCTGGACGGCGTGCACCCCATTGCACCCGACCAGCTCAACACGTACGACGTGCTCAATGCCGATGATGTCGTCTTCAGTGTGGAAGCGCTGAACACCTTCATCGCTGGGCCTGCAAAGAACGAGGAGGCAAGCAAGTGACCACGATCGCCGATCCCCGCGACATCTTGCTGGCACCGGTCATCTCCGAGAAGTCCTACGGACTGATCGAAGAAGGCACGTACACGTTCCTGGTGCACCCGGACTCGAACAAGACGCAGATCAAGATTGCCGTCGAGAAGATCTTCGACGTCACCGTGACCAGCGTCAACACGATGAACCGTCAGGGCAAGCGTAAGCGGACCCGGTTCGGTTACGGCAAGCGCAAGGACACCAAGCGCGCGCTCGTAACGCTCTCCGCCGACAGCAAGCCCATCGAGATCTTCGGAGGTCCGGTCGCGTAAGCGACTGGGACTCTTCGGATATAGAGGACGAGAAGACTCATGGCAATCCGTAAATACAAGCCGACAACCCCGGGCCGTCGTGGCTCCAGCGTTTCCGATTTCGCTGAGATCACGCGATCGACCCCCGAGAAGTCGCTGATCCGCCCGCTGCACGGTCGTGGTGGACGTAACGCACACGGTCGCATCACCACCCGGCACAAGGGTGGCGGTCACAAGCGTGCGTACCGTCTCATCGATTTCCGTCGCAACGACAAGGACGGCGTGCCGGCCAAGGTCGCTCACATCGAGTACGACCCCAACCGCACCGCGAACATCGCACTGCTGCACTTCGCAGACGGCGAGAAGCGCTACATCGTCGCACCCAAGGGCATCGCCCAGGGCTCGCCGATCGAGCAGGGTGCCAACGCCGACATCAAGCCCGGCAACAACCTGCCCCTGCGCAACATCCCTACGGGTACGACCATTCATGCGGTCGAACTTCGTCCGGGTGGAGGCGCGAAGATGGCCCGCTCCGCCGGAGCGAGCATTCAGCTCCTCGGCAAGGAGGGCCCCTACGCCACGCTGCGTATGCCGTCCGGTGAAATCCGTCGCGTCGACGTGCGCTGCCGCGCAACCGTCGGCGAGGTCGGCAACGCCGAGCAGTCGAACATCAACTGGGGCAAGGCCGGCCGCATGCGCTGGAAGGGCAAGCGCCCGACCGTTCGTGGTGTCGTGATGAACCCGGTCGACCACCCGCACGGTGGCGGCGAGGGCAAGACCTCCGGTGGACGCCACCCGGTCAGCCCCTGGGGACAGCCTGAGGGCCGTACCCGCAAGAACAAGGCGAGCGACAAGCTGATTGTCCGTCGTCGTCGTACCGGCAAGAACAAGCGCTAGGAGGGAGTTCAGAATGCCACGCAGCCTGAAGAAAGGCCCGTTCGTAGACGATCACCTCCTCGCGAAGGTTGACGTCCAGAACGACAAGGGAACCAAGCAGGTCATCAAGACCTGGTCCCGTCGATCGACAATTCTCCCCGACTTCATCGGTCACACTTTCGCCGTCCACGACGGTCGCAAGCATGTACCGGTGTTCGTGTCCGACTCCATGGTCGGCCACAAGCTCGGAGAGTTCGCACCGACCCGCACGTTCAAGGGTCACATCAAGGACGACCGGAAGGCGAAGAGGCGATGACCAACTTCACCCCCACCGCCAATCCGACTGCCAAGGCCGTAGCGAAGCACGTTCGCGTCACGCCGATGAAGGCACGTCGCGTCGTGGATCTGGTTCGCGGGCGCTCCGTCGAGGACGCGCTCAACATCCTCAAGTTCGCGCCGCAGGCAGCGAGCGAGCCGGTCGCCAAGGTGATCGCCTCCGCAGCGGCCAACGCCGAGAACAACCTGGATCTCGATCCCAGCACGCTGATCGTTGCTACTGCATTCGTCGACGAGGGTGCAACCCTCAAGCGATTCCAGCCGCGCGCTCAGGGCCGGGCATTCCGGATCCGCAAGCGCACCAGCCACATCACGGTGATCGTCGAAAGCCTGCCCAAGACCGGCGGAACGTCTCGCAACCGTCGTAAGGGCCAGGCGTCCAAGGAAGGGGCTCAGTAGTGGGTCAGAAAATCAACCCGCACGGCTTCCGCTTGGGTATCACCACTGACTGGAAGTCGCGCTGGTACGCAGACAAGCAGTACTCGGAGTACGTCAAGGAAGACGTCGAGATCCGCAAGCTCCTCGCCACCGGCATGGAGCGCGCAGGAATCGCGAAGGTCGAGATCGAGCGCACCCGTGACCGTGTTCGCGTGGACATCCACACGGCACGTCCGGGCATCGTCATCGGTCGTCGTGGTGCCGAGGCCGACCGCATCCGCGGAGCTCTCGAGAAGCTGACCGGCAAGCAGGTCCAGCTCAACATCCTCGAGGTCAAGAACGCCGAGTCCGAGGCTCAGCTCGTGGCCCAGGGTGTTGCCGAGCAGCTCAGCAACCGCGTCGCATTCCGTCGCGCTATGCGTAAGGCCATCCAGTCGGCCATGCGTCAGCCGAACGTCAAGGGCATTCGTGTTCAGTGCTCCGGCCGTCTCGGTGGCGCTGAAATGTCTCGCTCGGAGTTCTACCGCGAGGGACGCGTTCCCCTGCACACGCTCCGTGCCGACATCGACTACGGACTGTACGAGGCCAAGACCACCTTCGGCCGTATCGGCGTGAAGGTCTGGATCTACAAGGGCGACATCGTCGGCGGACGGCGTGAACTCGCTGCCGCTGCGGCTCCGGCCGCCGGTGCAGACCGTCCCCGTCGTGAGCGTCCCACTCGGCCGCGTCGCAGCGGTGCCTCGGGCACCACGGCGACCAGCACCGAGGCCGGCCGCGCGGCATCCGCAACCGAGGCTCCGGCCTCGACCGAGCCCACTCAGGAGGGCTGACGCATGTTGATCCCCCGCCGGGTCAAGCACCGCAAGCAGCACCACCCGAAGCGTTCGGGTGCCGCCAAGGGCGGAACTCAGGTGACATTCGGTGACTACGGCATCCAGGCTCTCGAGCCCGCCTACATCACCAACCGTCAGATCGAGTCCGCTCGTATCGCGATCACTCGCCACATCAAGCGTGGCGGCAAGGTCTGGATCAACATCTTCCCGGACCGTCCGCTCACCAAGAAGCCTGCCGAGACCCGCATGGGTTCCGGTAAGGGTTCGCCCGAGTGGTGGATCGCGAACGTCAAGCCGGGTCGTGTGCTCTTCGAGCTGTCGTACCCCGACGAGACCATCGCGCGTGAGGCACTGACTCGCGCCATCCACAAGCTGCCCATCAAGGCACGCATCATCACCAGGGAGGAGCAGTTCTGATGGCTACCGGAACCCCAGCCGCAGAGCTCCGCGAGCTCACCGGTGAAGAACTGGTCACCAAGCTGCGTGAGTCGAAGGAAGAGCTGTTCAACCTTCGTTTCCAGATGGCTACCGGCCAGTTGGACAACAACCGTCGACTGCGCGTGGTGCGCCACGAGATCGCGCGTATCTACACGGTGCTCCGCGAACGTGAGCTCGGCTTGGCCTCTGGTCCTTCCGAGGACACAGCAGGTGACGCAGCATGAGCGAGGAAAACACTGTGACTGAAGAGCGCAACAACCGTAAGGTCCGGATCGGCTACGTCGTATCCGACAAGATGGAGAAGACGATCGTGGTCGAGCTCGAGGACAGGGTCAAGCACCCCCTCTACAGCAAGATCATCCGTCGCACCACCAAGGTCAAGGCACATGACGAGAAGGGCGACGCCGGCGTAGGCGATCGCGTTCAGCTCATGGAGACCCGTCCGCTGTCCGCCACGAAGCACTGGCGACTGGTCGAGGTTCTCGAAAAGGCCAAGTAGTACCTGCACTCGAAATGCCCGCTCCTTTCCTGGGAGCGGGCATTTTCGTGTTCGGGGCGGGAGGCTATCTGCCCAGCAAGCCGCCGAGCGCGCCGCCGACACCGGCCTGTTCACCGCTGCCGCTGCCGCCGACGAATCCGCCCGGCGGCTGCTCCGACGGCTGTACGACGACAAAACCCTGACCTGAGAACTCGAGGGTGAACCGCTCGCCGGTCGACCGGCCGATCAGTGTCCCCAGTCCGAATGAATCGTTCTTCTTCACTCTCGTCTGCAGAGAGGACGACCAGGCGACCGCGGCTTGAGGATCTGCGAACGTGGGCTGGTCGACGTTCAGCACCACCGGTACGCCGTCGCTCGTGATGGCAATCCGCCCACGGCCGGTGAACACACAGTTGAAGAAGCCTGCATTGCCGCCGGCCGCGGCACCCTGCACACGTTTGACGTCATAGCTCAGCGTGGACTCGAAGGCCAGAACGTTGGCGCCGTTGATCGTCAATCCGTCCGTGCCGTCCAGGTCGATCAGATGCACGTCCTGCGCGGCATTGGCGAGGAAGAGATCACCCTGACCCGATACCTTCATCAGGGGGACACCTTCCCCGGAGAGCGCCTGCTTCAGTGCCCGACCCAAGCCCCCTGAACCCTGCGCCTCGAACTTCAGGTTGCCCTGGTAGGCGACCATCGAGCCGGCCCGAGCCATGATTTCACCGTTCATGCCGACCCGGCACATCTTGCTGCCCTGTTTCTGAATGCCGGATCCGGGGACCTCGGCGTGAGCGGGCGCGAACAGTTCACTTCTCATGGCCAGAACTCCTTGGTGGACAGACGAATCGACGGGTGTCGGGGTCGCGTGGGAGGGGGCGGCCGTCGGTGCATCGGGCTGCGGCTGCTCGTCGTCGTCGATGCTGATGCCGAAAGCTGTGGCCAGTCCGGCCAATCCGTCGACGTACCCCTGGCCGACCGCGCGGATCTTCCATTGCTCGCCGCGACGGTAGACCTCGACGCACACGAGCGCCGACTCGTCACCGACGCCGTCTGCCGAGTACGAGACGCGCAGTGACGAGGCGTCGGAAACCGAAACTGAAACCGGCCCCGCGGCTGCGAACGTCATCGGTCCGGTGCCGTCGAGGGAGGCAGCTATGACGACGGTGGCGATGTCGTCGGGAATCGCCGACGGATCGATTCGGACGAGATGGCCGGAAGACGCGCGTCGGTAGTCGACGCCAGCGCCCTCGGGCTGATTCCAGAAGACCAGATCGGCGTCGGATCGCACGCGGCCGTCCGAGGCCAGCAACAAAGCCGAGACGTCGACGTGCGTCGAACCGCGCAGTTCGACCGTCAACGGACCGGTGGGTGCGGGGCAGTTCTCCCCGCGTGCGAGGGCCTTCACAGGCACAAGTGTGCCAGGCGAGGCCGATGGACGAGAACGTGCCTGCGACACCGACGCGGAGTTTGAGGGTGTGCGTCAAGGGGTAGTACAGGAACCCAAGCGGGTGGTCCTCGGACCCCCTCATTTCTTCTCGAGAAAGTGGGCTCACTATGGAGTGGTGGGGGTGGGTCATCGTGGCCCTCGTGTTGATCGTGGCGATCGTCGCAGCGGTACTTCTGGTGCAAGCCCGGCGTCGGTCGGGCGGCGTCATCATCGCTGCACCGCGCGACAAGACCAATACGAAGAAGCGATCGTGAGCGAACAACTGATGCGGTCGAGTGAGATCGCCAAGAGGCCGGTCGTGACCTTTGCCGGCGAAGACGTCGCACAGGTCAAGGACATCGTCTACGCGCCGGACGGCGGTGCAGTTGCAGGCTTCACCCTTGCCGGCCGAGGACTGTTCTCGGGCCCGAAGAAAGAGGTCATGCCGTGGCGATCGGTAGCGGCGCTGGGATCCGACGCCGTGATGATTCTGAGCGAGGACGTCCTCACCCCCGCCGATCAGATGTTCGCCTCCGCTGACGCAGATGCCGAGGGCACGGTTGTCGAGGCCGTCCCCGAGCGGCGTGGCGACATCCTGGGGTCGACGGTTCTCACGGACACCGGAACCGATCTGGGCACCGTGGTGGACGTGATCATCGAGGTGAGCGGCCGGAACGGCGGGCAATGCGATGTTGTCGGCTACGAGATCAAGTCTTCCGAGTCGATGAAGAACAAGGGAGCGACGGTGCTCATACCGTTGCCGGACACACTTGCGGCGTCCGGAGAACACCTCATGGTGCCGGCCAGTGCCACCGATTTCGTGCGTGACGACCTCGCGGGCTTCGGTGCCGCCGTCGACGCATTCCGAGCACAGCTGAAGGGAACGAACTGATGTTGTTCTCCGAGTCGATCGGTCGCAAGGTAGTCAGTACCAGCACCGCCGATACCGTCGGTGCCGTCGGGGCATTCCTCGTCGATCCGCGAAGCCGTACCGTTGCCGGACTGCAGATCAAGAAATCCAAAACCGGAGACGCGCTCATGTGGTCCGGCATCTCGACCTTCGGAACCGACGCGGTGACCGTCGATTCGGCGGACAGAATCGTCGAGATCGGCACCGAGGAATTGCTGTCCGAACTGGACGGCAAAGCTCACCGGGTCATCGGCAAGCGCGTCCTCAGTACTGCCGGCGTCGACCTCGGAACAGTGGACGATGTGGAGTTCGATCCGGAGACCGGCACCATTACATCGGTGATCGTGGACAGCGTATCCATCCAGGGAAGCACTCTGACCGGTGTCGGGTCTTATGCAGTCGTTCTCGATCATCGGGGCCGCTGAACTCCTGCATCACCGGTCCAGACTGGGTGCCTGTCAGGACCGGCGATCGAGATTGTGGTGTCCGTCGTTCGATGTGGTCACGGACGCGCCAGCGCAATGACCTCTTCCTCGGTGGGCGGACTCTTCGGATGATAGGACAGGCACAGGGGAGTGGCAGTGCGGCGGAACTCCGCGCCTTCGACCGCGGCGTAGAACTGGCCCGCGGGTAGTCGCCCGACATCGGGAACGGATCCACCCTTGACGCGTGCCATCTCCTTGGCCGCGTCGACCTGCGACGGACTGTTCAGGAGTCCGTAGAACTGCGTCGACGCGTTTCCGGCGATGCGGTTGTGCAGCCCCTTCGGCGCTTGCGTGGCGAACACGAGACCGAGACCGTACTTTCGCGCCTGCGAGGCCAGCGCCAGTGTGCTGTGTGTTGCCGCGGTCGTGCGATCGGAGGGGGCGAAGTTCTGCGCCTCGTCCATCACGAACAATCCACCGAGCGGCCGGTCGCCTGCCGGGTTCTTCTTGATCCACGAGAACAGGCCCATCTGTAACTGATTGACGAAGCTCTGCTTCTGCTCGTCGGTGGTCAGGCCCGCCAGATTGATCACCGACACTCGGGCTTTCTTTCCGTCCGCCGGAGTCAACAGCACGGCCGGATCGACCGGGGTGCCCGCACTTGCGAACATCGGGTCGTTGGCCACGGCAGCCTTCAGATTCTCGGCCAGTCCCTGCGCGATTCGTACGGCGTCGCGCATGTCGCTGGTGTCCTCGGGCAAGTCTTCGAGCAGGTCGATGAAGTCCGCCAGAGTGCCGCCCTGCGGGCGTCGACCGAAGAGATCGAGCGCCGACTTCAACACTGCGCGGCCGTGTTTGGCCTTCTGGGACGTGCCCAGTACCCCCGCGGCCGGCTCGAGTGACGCCAATGCGGATTCGACGGAGGAGTCGAACTCGTCGGCATCGCCGAGAACGCTGACGAAGTCGGGTAGTGGCTGAAAGCTCAGCGGTCGGCCCGCCGACTTGCGGGGCGTCCACACGACGACGTCGGTGTCGCGTAGATAAGCGGTCGCCTTGGCCTCGTCACCCGGTGGCCACGTTCGTTCGTCTTCCGGCCACGCGGTGCCGAGTCGAGCCAAGTCATTGTTGACGTCCAACACGATCGCCGAAACGCCCTGTAGCGCACATTCTTCCACCAGTCGGCGAATCAGAACTGTCTTCCCCGAGCCGGAGCCGGCAAAGATCGCGGTGTGCTTACGGAGCGCTTCGAGTTGGATTGCGACGTCCGCACCCGTGCTCACTTCCGAACCCACGACGATCGACGGCCGCCGGCTCGGAGTGGGCTCGGCCGCGACTGTGTTCTCGGGTTCGATCAGTGCTGTGTCGTCGTCGACAACGCTGACCGCAGGCAACACGGACGAGAACAGTTCGACATCGTGGGCCGGCTTGCGCGCGAGCAACCAGGACGTCAGTGCGGGGGAGTTCTCGCTCAGCAGGATCGACAGCGCCGCCAAGGCCCGGCGGTCGTCGTCGCTCAACGGCACCACGACGCCTCCGGCGCGACGCAGAGCCGCGATCGTCTGCTCGGTCTTCGCGCCGTTGGGCCAGGGATCGTTCCTGATCAGGACGAGCCGTCGTTTGGGCATGTCGATACGCAGGCCAGCCGTGGTCACGGCTCGCTCCACGCGGGCGAGCGCAGCCCGGGCGTTGCCGGACGTCACCGCGCGGAAGCACCAGTGCTCTTCGTCGTCGGTATCGGTGTCGACGGTATGGCGCAGCCGGGCGTGCAGGGCAGGCTTGCCGCTCGGGGGTGGGTCCTGGGCCAGGCTGTCGTCGGACGACTGGTGTTCGTGAATCCAGGCGGTCAATCCGGCGGACAGCAATGCGGGAACGATGGAGTCCTCGCTGTCGGGCTTCAGCGGGATGGAGACGTCGACATGTTCGCGAAGCTGTTCGTAGCGCTTGTCGAGGAGATCGAGTTCGTCGACTCGTGCTTTGGGAAGGTCCGGCGTATCGGCCGGCCCGGACTTGTCCGTGAAACTCTCCAGCTCCGACGCGACGCCGGTGTCGAGGCAGTGCCTGATGTGACGGTCGACCGCGATGAGCAGCTGTCGTGGCGTGAAATCGGGGGCTTGCTCGAAGGCATGTGCGGCGACCGGCCACGTCGGATGCGGCGGCGTGAAGCCGGCTTCCGAGAAGCACGCTGCCAGACGTCGTCCGAGCAGCAGGCGTCCGATGTCGGACGAGGGAATCGGCTTGAGTGACTGGGTGACTCGGAAGCGGTCGCGCATGGGCGCAACTCCGCGTGCGGCGATCAGCTCCCAGGCACTCGACAGGGCCGAAAGAACCGAGGCGGTCCTGGGGAGTGTCTCGCGCAGCGACATCAATCCGTGCGCGAGCTGTTCGACGACCTTGTCTTCCTGTGCGTCCGCGAACTCCTGATCGGATCCGGTGCGCGACTGGGCCACGAGAGTGTCGATCTGGTCGATGGCAAGAATCGTCGGGCCGGTGATGGCGAGCAGGCGAGAGATGTTCTCGGCGATGCCCTGGTGACCCAGCTCGGCTCGGCGAATGCCCCAGGCCGAGAATTCGTCGGGATCGACGTCGTCGATCGACTGCAGGTACGCGTCACCCAGGTCCTGCACAGCTGAGTCGGGGGCAATGGACAGCACCAATGCGCGCAGTGTGTGCTGCGACGTCCGACGATGACGGGGGTGCACCTTATACACCGCGGTGACGAAGGCGTCGAGCGTCTCGGCGTCGATCATGTTCTCGCCCATGATCTTTGCGCGCTGATCGTCGGGAATGTCGCCGACTTCGCACAGGCGTCGAAGCAGCAGACCGAGCTGACTGTCGGACCCTCGACCGGACGGGCGCATCAGATCGTCGAGCATCCCCATCAACGTTGAGCGCCAGAACCCGGCGGCGTCGAGGAGTCTGATGAGGAAGAAGTAACCCCCTTTCGATTGCACCTCCTCTCGGACCTGGCCCAGCAGATGTGTCTTGCCGGATCCGGCCGGCCCTCGTACGACGACACCGAGTGGGCTGGCGTCGTCGGACGCATCGGCGTCGTCGTAGGCGTTCATCACCTCGAGGAACACCCGTTCGTGCATGCCCGGAACGTGCACGTTCGACTGAGAGCGCCACACGTCGTCGGGGGTCGGTGCCCAGCTCAACCGCACCGATTCGAGGGCTCGGATCTGCTCGTTGTCCGTCATCGTCGAGTTCACGCCCATCACGATTCGATCAAGAGTAGATGGTTCTGCTGATTACCGACGACGACGGCCGCAGCGCGTTCCTCGTCGGTCAGCGTCTTCTGATTTTCCTCGGGAATCAGCGAGACGTCGGCGGCGCGTCGCAATCGTGCGAGGGCGTCGTCGAGATCTGCTCTCGGGATGTCTCGCAACTCGTCTCGCAACCGCGAGAGCCGTACCGTGCTGCCGGGTTCGCGGGCGAGCCGTGCGTAGGCCGCGCGAATCGAGGCTTCGATGTCGATGCTCGTTTCGGCTGTCTCGCTCTTGTCTGACGGGGCAGGCTCGGCTTCGCGGGGCGAGAACACATCGGCCGGACGACTGTCGGTGCGGTCGAGCCATCGACGCAGCCCGGCCAACACGGTGAACATCGCTTTACCGGCTCCGGTCGATCGAGCCGGGGGACCGCCGCCGATGAGTTCGCCGCAGGTGCGCCATCCTTTGTCCGTCAGTTCGAGAGTCATCGGTCGTACCGAAGAGTTCACCTCGATCAGTCCCCAATTCTTCAGCCTGTCTCGAGCAGGCTTGGGAAGTTCTGGGCCCATCGCCTTGAGTTCGGAATTCTTGACCGGACTCGCTTCGGCCATCAGGACCAGCAGAACTGCTGCCTCGGTCCCGTTAAGGTCTTCGGTGCTCATCGAGGATCCCCCTTCGATCGTCTTCTCGATACTGCCTCGCGGATGGTATCCACAGCGCGCTGCGGGTCGTCCATCACCTGAGCGTTGGTGAACCGCAGCACCATGTAGCCGTGTGTCTGCAGCTCGTTGTCGCGCACGCGGTCCTGTGCGAACCGCTCGGCGGCGCGGTGTTCGTTGCCGTCGATTTCCACGATGACTCTTTCGGTGCGCCACAGTACGTCGACTGTGAACGGACGGCTGAGCTCGCCGAGCCGGATCGAGCGGTTGTGTTCTCGCCCCGTGGCCCATTCGTGCAGAGTCAGAGCTCGCTGCAACCGTTTTTCCGGATCGCTCGCCGGGTGCGGGTGTCCGGCGATCGGCGGATAGCTCAACGGCCGGAAACGATCGAGGACGGTGCTGACGCCGGCGGGCACTGCGGGTGCGCGCACCGAGACCGATGGAAACCTGTGCATCCTCGCCGACCCACCGCCGGTGAGCCACACACCCATCTTCGAGTTGGCACACAGCCATTCCGCTGCGGTCGACACGATGTCGGCGTCCACGCCGTCGGGTACTACCAGTACGAGGGCGGCGAAGTCGCGGCCGTGAGCCGCAGCGAGAGCCCGGGCCGATCCCGCCACGCGGGTCTCGACGGTGAACGCTGCCCGGCGCACCGGCCGCCCCGAGGAAGCCGACTCGGCCAGAGACGCCACGTAAGGACCGAAGTGTGCTGTATCGGCAGCCAGGCGAACGGCGGACGCTCGAGCGGCACGCCGCTCCAGCGTGGAGGCCCCCGCGATGTGCTCGAACTCGGGCAGCCACAGTGCGGCCGAGTCGATCGCTGCGGTCTCCAACGCGTCGACCACCACGTCGACCAGACCCGCCGAACGACGTGCTGCCGCGGCATCGACAGTGAAGAACACGATCGCGGGTGCTTCGGCGGGCAGTGGGTTCGCGGATTCGGCGAGCGCGCGTTCGGAAGCCCCGCGTAGTCGAGTTACCCGATCGACAGGAAGGCCTGACCACCAGCCTGCAGCCTCACCGTTCACAGCCACGGCTGCACCGTGCCCACCCCGAAAAGCCCCATCTCCGAACCGTACCGACCGTGTCCCACACAGGGGAGGCGAGAAAGACTCGGCGACGACGATTTGGATCCTGGAGCAGCGTTCCCCTACACTTGACCGGTTGCCTGTGGCAGCGGTGTGCCCTCATGCGCCCGCACCCGGCAGCCGACCGCGCGTGTCGGGACGGAAATCCGGCACGTACGTACATCCAGGTCAAGGAGAAGTAAGTGATTCAGCAGGAGTCGCGAGTACGCGTCGCTGATAACACGGGCGCGAAGGAAATCCTTTGCATCCGCGTTCTCGGTGGTTCGTCACGTCGCTACGCCGGAATCGGCGACATCATCGTAGCTACGGTGAAGGACGCCATTCCCGGTGGAAACATCAAGAAGGGTGAGGTCGTCAAGGCCGTCATCGTCCGCACCATCAAGGAGCGTCGCCGTCCGGATGGCTCGTACATCCGTTTCGACGAGAACGCTGCGGTGCTGATCAAGCCGGACAACGATCCCCGCGGAACTCGTATCTTCGGCCCGGTCGGCCGTGAGCTGCGTGAGAAGAAGTTCATGAAGATCGTCTCGCTCGCCCCGGAGGTGCTGTAAATGAAGGTGCACAAGGGCGACACCGTTCTCGTGATCGCCGGCAAGGACAAGGGTGCCAAGGGCAAGGTCATTCAGGCCTACCCCGCTGACTCCAAGGTTCTGGTCGAGGGCGTGAACCGCATCAAGAAGCACACCTCGGTCTCCGCCAACCAGCGCGGCGCATCCTCGGGCGGCATCGTCACCCAGGAAGCTCCGATCCACGTTTCGAACGTCGCAGTGGTCGACTCGGACGGCAACCCCACTCGCGTGGGCTACCGGACCGACGAAGAATCCGGCAAGCGCGTTCGTGTTTCCCGGAAGAACGGGAAGGACATCTGAGATGACTACCACCGAAAACATCGCGGGCGAACAGCCCCGCCTCAAGGCGCGCTACCGCGCTGAGATCAAAGACGCCCTGAACACCGAGTTTGCATACGAGAACGTCATGCAGATCCCCGGCATCGTCAAGGTCGTCGTCAACATGGGTGTCGGCGACGCCGCCCGTGACGCCAAGCTGATCAACGGTGCAGTTGCCGACCTCGCTGCCATCACCGGCCAGAAGCCGGAGATCCGCAAGGCTCGCAAGTCCATCGCACAGTTCAAGCTGCGCGAAGGAATGCCCATCGGCGCACGCGTCACCCTCCGTGGCGACCGCATGTGGGAGTTCCTCGACCGTCTGGTCTCCATTGCCCTTCCCCGAATCAGGGACTTCCGCGGCCTCTCGGGCACGCAGTTCGACGGCAACGGAAACTACACGTTCGGCCTCAACGAGCAGTCGATGTTCCACGAGATCGACGTGGACAAGATCGACCGTCCGCGCGGCATGGACATCACCGTAGTAACCACCGCAACCAACAACGAAGAAGGCCGTGCGCTGCTCAAGCACCTCGGCTTCCCGTTCAAGGAGAACTGAGTCCATGGCGAAGAAGGCATTGGTCAACAAGGCCAACAAGAAGCCGAAGTTCGCGGTGCGTGCATACACTCGCTGCAACCGCTGCGGCCGTCCCCATTCCGTGTTCCGCAAGTTCGGCCTGTGCCGTATCTGCGTGCGCGAGATGGCACACGCAGGAGAGCTTCCCGGAGTCCGCAAGAGCTCCTGGTGATCTGAAGCCTCCGGGCTTCACCACATCACGCTGATGGGCGTGGGTTCCGAAAGGAACCCACGCCCATTTCGTGTTTCTCGGGTCTCATGCCGACCACACGTCGTGCCGGAGATCGAGCGACCGAGTCAGACCTAGTGCGGCACTGCGGTCGTTGATGTCGACAACCAGGAGAAGGCCACGTTCGGACATAGACGACGCGAGAGCGTCGGTGGAAACGGTTCGACATCCGGGAGGCATGCCGGGGACTCCGAGTTCTCGATAGGTATCGGCGATCGCGACCACGTCATCGACAGTGTCCACTCCGAGGACTGTCACGAAATGCCCTACGCTCCAATCTAATTCGTTCAGTTCCGAGGTGTGCACATTTGCCACCAGGCCGAACCGGAACTGCACTTCGGCAAGGCGGGTCAGGAGCAGGCGCAGTCTCTCGGCACCGGGCGTCATGATCGGAACCACGGCAACGCGGTGGTCGGTCGCTGTCTCGATGCCCGCCGCGAGGCCTGCCGCTGTGGTCCCGGCCGTGTCGATCGATACGGCCCTCGGCAGCGCATCCCACCCGTCGGTGAGCCGGGGTGTTCCGGGAGGGCGGGCCGACTCGATCTCTCCCGGCCAGATCGCGGACCCCGATGCGATTGCGAGTTCGTTCACGTTCGGTATGTCGCCGTTGAGAACGGCCGTCAACGCTACCGACGCCGAGAACGGTCCACAGAGCTGATCCGGTTGCGGCAGAACACGATCGAGCTCCATGACGTTGGTGCTTGCCCCGGCGAACCAGCGCAGCATCTCAGTAGATCCAACGAAGCGATTCGAGCAGTTCGTCCTCGGTGTGGCTTTCCGCCCACGCTGCATCGGCGTCCCGACAGGCAACGAACGCACCCAGAAGATCCTCGCCCAACACGTCCCGAACCAGGTCGGATGACAACAGGTTCTCCCGCTGCTGAGCGTGGGTCGTCGCGAGTGGGGAGATACCCGCGGCCTCGCGACGGGCGTCGTCCCAGCCGCCCACATCCTCTTGAACCGGTGGCGTCAACTGTGCGCCATCTGCCACTCCCGACAGGCCGGCCGCGATCGTGACGGCCAGCGCCAGATACGGATTGGCGGAGGCATCGCACGCCTTCAGCTCCACGTTGGTGTGATTCGAACCGAGAAGACGAGTGGCCGGCACGAGACGCACTGCGGCCTCCCGGTTCTCGACGCCCCAGAAACCGAAAGCCCCGGCCCAGTAGCCGGGTCGACGACGCAGCAGCGATCCCGAACTCGGTGCGGTGACGGCAGTCAGTCCAGGCAGCTCCCGAACCAGGCCTGCGATGTACGACCGCCCGGTTTCGGACAGTCCGTGGTCTCCGTCTCCGGTCAGGGCATTGTGGCCGTCGCGGACCAGCGATGTGTGTAGGTGCCATCCGTTCCCTGCGCTGCTCGATGTGGGCAGGGGAGCGAAGCTTGCCCGCAGGCCCTCCGCGCGAGCCGCTGCGTGGATGGTCTGCCGCGCCAGGACTTGCGCATCGGCCGCAGCGAGTGGATCGAGTGGAGCCAGCGCGATCTCGAGTTGGGAACCGCCGTACTCGGCATGGATCTGACCGATGTCCAGACCGTTCGCGGCGAGCGCTCGGATCAGCAGTACCACGAATTCGTCGACGTCGCGAAGTGCGTTGGCGGAGTACGCAGGACCGCGATGAGCGGCGAGTCCGTCCGATTCACGAGTGAGGGCGAACTCCATCTCGAAGCCGGCCCGTACCTCGAAACCGGCAGCGGAGGCCCGTTGCACCTGTCGCTCGAGGACGGCACGTTGATCGTAGGGCGAGGGAGAGCCGTCCGCCGAGAGTTGCCGGCCGTGTACCCAGGCCAGCCCCGGTTGACCGGTGAGCGCGACCACGCTCGACGCTTTGTCGATCACCGGAATCAACCGGACATCGCCGGACGGCGTCGATAGTCCGTCGTGAGCGAACGTGATTCCATCATGCGAATCGAATACGGCGAAGACCGCGGTGACTCCCACTCCACGCCGTGCGACTGCAGTCAATTCTGCGGTGGGCACTGTGCGCGATCGGACAATGCCGTTGTTGTCGACCCAGCCGACCGTCACCCCGGCGATGTTGCGGTCGCGCAGAGTGTGGGTGAGGTGGTCGATATCGACTGCCTTCGAGTCCGTCATGGTCCGACGTTAGCGAAGAAGTGGCAGTCCGGGTGTCCGACTGGACCCGAGCCGCTGCGAAATGGTAGGGCGATTTGGTCTTCGGGTGCGTGATGCCTACACTAGAGCGGTTGCCCGGGCTTCGTCGTGCCTGCACGCGAGTCCTTGCAATACATCGAACGCAACCTCGAGTTCTCCGTACGTCAGCATTGAACATGCGGAAGCTCGTAACACCTGGCAGTGCAGCGATGCACTGCTTGGAGCGCAACCCCTGACCGGCAACAGTCGGTCAGGACATGTTCACTTCGTTGTAGGCCCACGATGTGACGAGCCAGGCCCGCCGGATTTTCGAGAATCCAGGGGCACCAGCTCGCGCGTGCTGCATGGGAACCGCTGCGAGAAAGGTGCACAGGTCACACCATGACGATGACCGATCCAATTGCAGACTTCTTGACCCGTCTGCGCAACGCCAATTCGGCGTACCACGACGAGGTGAAGCTTCCCCACTCGAAGCTCAAGGCGAACATCGCCGAGATCCTCAAGCGCGAGGGCTACATCTCCGACTACCGCACGGAAGACGCCGAGGTGGGCAAGACCCTCATCGTCGATCTGAAGTACGGCCCGAGCCGTGAGCGCAGCCTCGCCGGCGTGCGACGCGTCTCCAAGCCCGGTCTTCGGGTGTACGCAAAATCCACCAATCTGCCCAAGGTTCTCGGCGGCCTGGGCGTGGCGATCATCTCCACGTCCACCGGTCTGCTCACAGAGCGTCAGGCGGCCAAGCAGGGTGTGGGCGGAGAAGTCCTCGCCTACGTCTGGTAGGGGAGGCCACCACCATGTCACGTATTGGAAAATTGCCGGTCGCAGTCCCCGCTGGCGTCGATATCACCATCGACGGCCAGGACGTAGCGGTCAAGGGCCCCAAGGGTGCCCTGAGCCTGACAGTCGCCGAGCCCATCAAGATCGCTCGCGCCGACGACGGCACCATCGCCGTCACCCGGCCGGACGACGAGCGTAAGAGCCGCTCGCTGCATGGCCTCTCGCGCACACTCGTTGCGAACCTCATCACCGGTGTCACCAACGGTTACACCACCAAGATGGAGATTCACGGCGTCGGTTACCGCGTCGTACTCAAGGGCAAGGACCTCGAGTTCGCACTCGGTTACAGCCATCCCGTGCTGATCGAAGCACCCGAGGGCATCACGTTCACGGTCGAGTCGCCCACGCGATTCACCGTTGTCGGCATCGACAAGCAGAAGGTCGGTCAGATCTCTGCCAACATTCGTCGTCTGCGGCGTCCGGACCCGTACAAGGGCAAGGGCATCCGCTACGAGGGTGAAGTGATCCGCCGCAAGGTCGGAAAGACGGGTAAGTGATATGAGCCAGCAAACAGCAGACGAGGCGAACGTCGTCAAGCGCACACCGCGCGGCACCGACGTCTCGACGAAGCGTCGCCTGTCGAAGGCACGTCGTCACTTCCGCCTTCGCAAGAAGATCTCCGGAACGCCCGAGCGTCCGCGCTTGGTCGTCAACCGCTCGTCACGCCACATCCACGTGCAGTTGATCGACGACCTCGCCGGCCACACGCTGGCCAGCGCGTCGAGCATCGAAGCCGATGTGCGCGCGCTCGAGGGCGACAAGAAGGCCATCAGCGCGAAGGTCGGCGAGCTCATCGCCAGCCGTGCGAAGGCAGCCGGCGTCGAGGCAGTCGTGTTCGACCGCGGCGGCAACAACTACAGCGGCCGCATCGCGGCACTCGCAGACGCTGCCCGCGAAGGCGGGTTGACGTTCTGATGATGACAATGACTGACAACGGAAGGACAGCCTGATGCCGGGACGTCAACGGCGTGACGGCGGAAGCGGCCCCGCCGGACAGAACAGTGGCCCCAACGCAGGTGGCGACAACAACCAGCGCGGCGACAACCGCGGTGGTGGCGGTCGTGACCGTCGTGAGAACGGCCGTGGCGGCAACGCTGCGGACAAGTCGAACTTCATCGAGAAGGTCGTCACGATCAACCGCGTCTCCAAGGTGGTCAAGGGTGGTCGACGCTTCAGCTTCACCGCCCTCGTCATCGTCGGTGACGGCAACGGACTGGTCGGCGTCGGCTACGGCAAGGCCAAGGAAGTTCCCGCGGCCATCCAGAAGGGTGTCGAGGAGGCTCGCAAGAGCTTCTTCCGCGTCCCGATGATCGCCGGCACCATCACGCACCCCATCCAGGGCGAAGCCGCAGCAGGCGTCGTCATGTTGCGTCCGGCCAGCGCCGGTACCGGCGTCATCGCCGGTGGCGCTGTGCGCGCCGTGCTGGAGTGCGCCGGTGTCCACGACGTGCTGTCGAAGTCGCTCGGTAGCGACAACGCCATCAATGTCGTGCACGCGACCGTCGCAGCCCTCAAGGGTCTGCAGCGTCCCGAGGAAGTTGCGGCTCGCCGCGGCCTGACCCTCGAAGAGGTTGCACCCGCCGGAATGCTGCGCGCACGCGCACAGGCAGGAGCGGTGAAGTAATGGCTCAGCTGAAGGTCACCCAGATCAAGAGCACCATCGGCCAGAAGGCGAACCAGCGTGACAGCCTGCGCACTCTCGGGCTCAAGGGCATCCGCCAGACGGTCGTCCGCGAGGACAACCCGCAGAACCGCGGACTGGTCAACACGGTGCGCCACCTCGTAACTGTTGAGGAGGTCTAACCATGACCATCAAACTGCACCACCTGCGCCCCGCAGCCGGATCCAAGTCGACGAAGATTCGTGTCGGCCGCGGTGAAGGTGGCAAGCGCGGCAAGACCGCAGGTCGCGGTACCAAGGGAACCGGCGCACGCAAGAACGTGCCGGCACGCTTCGAGGGTGGCCAGATGCCCCTCCACATGCGGCTCCCGAAGCTCAAGGGCTTCACCAACCGCAACCGTGTCGTGTTCCAGGTCGTGAACCTGCGCGACATCGAGCGTCTGTTCCCCGAGGGCGGTCAGATCGGTATCCCCGAGCTCATCGCCAAGGGTGCCGTTCGCAAGAACGAGCCCGTCAAGGTTCTCGGCGACGGAAACCTCACCGTGAAGGTCGAGATCTCGGCCAACAAGTTCACGGGCTCCGCCAAGGAAAAGATCGCCGCTGCCGGCGGTTCTGCAACCGAGGTATGAGCAGGCTCGATGCACTGAGTATTCGATGTACTGAGTAACAGCGCATCGACCAGCAGTTCGTGACGATGGCCGCAGCCACAGCTCTTGCAGCTGAGCTGCGGCCATCGTTGCCTCGGTAACACGTGCCGAGGGTCGACCGAACGGGCAGGGTCCAACACTGACCGTCGGGCGGTTCGATACGCACTGTTAGAGTTCTAGAGTTCACACAAGTTCGTTTCGATGCGGGCGACGCATGTCGCCCGCAGTCCATGCTCGTGAGGTTCACGGGAGTGCCGCGTGCACTCTCGGTGCAGCACTCGGAGCGTCAACGCAGTCGTGCCAGGAGGATCTTTGCTTTCCGCCTTCGTGTCGGCCCTCAGGACTCCTGACCTGAGACGGAAGATCCTCTTCACGCTCGGTCTGGTGGCCCTGTATCGCTTCGGTGCAACACTGCCGTCGCCGGGTGTCGACTACGCCAATGTCCGAGCGTGCATCGACCAGGTCTCCGGTGGAGATTCGGCGGGCATCTACTCGTTGATCAACCTGTTCTCCGGTGGAGCGCTCCTCCAGCTCTCGGTGTTCGCGATCGGCATCATGCCGTACATCACCGCCAGCATCATCGTGCAGCTGCTCACCGTCGTCATCCCCAAGTTCGAAGAACTCCGCAAGGAGGGACAGTCCGGCCAGGCCAAGATGACGCAGTACACGCGTTACCTGTCGATCGCACTGGCCATCCTGCAGGCGACCGGTCTGGTGGCCCTTGCGTCGCGCGGCCAGCTGCTCCAGGGATGCCAACAGGACATCATCGCCGACCAGTCCATCTTCGGACTCGTCATCATCGTGCTCGTCATGACTGCCGGTGCCGCCGTCGTGATGTGGTTCGGCGAGGTCATCACCGAACGTGGCGTCGGCAACGGCATGTCGCTGCTCATCTTCGCCGGAATCGCCTCGCGTATCCCGTCCGAGGGCAACTCCATCCTCGAGAGCCGCGGCGGCTTGGTGTTCGGGTTCGTCTGCTTTGCAGCGTTCCTCATCATCACCGGTGTGGTCTTCGTCGAGCAGGGTCAGCGTCGTATCCCGGTTCAGTACGCCAAGCGCATGGTCGGGCGCAAGATGTACGGCGGATCCTCGACGTATCTCCCACTCAAGGTCAACCAGGCCGGCGTCATTCCGGTGATCTTCGCGTCCTCGTTGCTCTACCTGCCGAATCTGATTGCGCAGCTCACGTCCGCGAGCACCGCAACAGACCCCAGCTGGTGGCAGCGCATCATCAACGAGTACCTGGTGAACCCGGCCAACCCCGTCTACATCGCGATCTTCTTCGGTCTCATCGTCTTCTTCACGTACTTCTACGTGGCGATCACGTTCAACCCCGAAGAGCGCGCCGACGAAATGAAGAAGTTCGGCGGATTCATCCCCGGCATTCGGCCGGGTAAGCCGACTGCCGACTATCTGAACTACGTCCTCAGTCGAATCACGTTGCCCGGCTCCATATATCTGGGCACCATCGCCGTCCTTCCGAATCTGTTCCTCGACATCGGCAGTTCCGGCGGTGGCCAGAACCTTCCGTTCGGTGGAACTGCCGTACTGATCATGGTCAGCGTCGGCCTGGACACCGTGAAGCAGATCGAAAGCCAGCTGATGCAGCGTAACTACGAAGGGTTCCTCAAGTGAGACTTGTTCTGCTCGGTCCCCCCGGTGCCGGCAAGGGCACCCAAGCCGTCCTCCTATCCGAGAAGCTGGGCGTGCCGCACATCTCGACCGGAGATCTGTTTCG
Source organism: Rhodococcus sp. NPDC078407 (assembly GCF_044542515.1). Classification (NCBI taxonomy): domain Bacteria; kingdom Bacillati; phylum Actinomycetota; class Actinomycetes; order Mycobacteriales; family Nocardiaceae; genus Rhodococcus; species Rhodococcus sp. NPDC078407. The sequence continues at coordinate 28,547 of NZ_JBITUQ010000013.1, forward strand.
CGCGAACATCGGCGAGAAGACGCCGCTCGGCCTCGAGGCGAAGAAGTACCTCGACGCCGGCGATCTGGTTCCCAGCGAGCTGACCGTGGACATGGTCCGCAGCCGTCTCGGCGAGCCCGACGCAGTCAACGGATTTCTGCTCGACGGCTTCCCGCGTTCGGTGGGTCAGGCCGAGGCTCTCGTCGGGATCCTGTCCGATCTGAACGCGAAGCTCGACGCAGTACTGTCTTTCGTCGTCGACGAGGACGTCGTGGTCGAGCGGATGCTTGCGCGCGGTCGCGAGGACGACAAGGAAGACGTCATTCGTAACCGCCTCAAGGTGTACCGGGACGAGACAGCACCACTGCTCGACTACTACTCGGACGAGCTGGTCACGGTCGACGCCATCGGTGAGGTGGACGAGGTCAACGCTCGCGCGCTGAAGTCCATCGAGGATCACGGCAAGTAATGGCGTTCGGCCGCAAACGCAAAGTCGTACCGTTTCGCAGCGCGGGTGAGCTGGACGCCATGGCGGCCGCCGGCGCAGTCGTCGGTGCTGCGTTGGTTGCCGTGAGAAACGCAGCGGTCCCAGGGGTGTCGACACTCGAGCTCGATCGGGTTGCCGAAGCCGTGATTCGCGATGCCGGCGCAGTTCCGTCGTTTCTGGGCTATCACGGCTTCACCGGGAGCATCTGCTCCTCGGTGAACGATCGAGTGGTCCACGGGATCCCGTCCGCTGACGAGGTTCTGGTTGCAGGCGACCTGGTGTCGATCGATTGCGGTGCCGTGCTCGAGGGGTGGCACGGAGACTCTGCATGGACGTTCGGTGTCGGTGACATCATCGAGGCCGATTCGTTGCTGAGTGAGGCGACGAAGCTGTCGATGGAGGCCGGGATCGCTGCGATGATCGCCGGCAATCGCCTGACCGACATCTCTCACGCGATCGAGTCCGGCACGCGTGCGGCCGAGGAAGCTCACGGTCGCAAGTACGGAATCGTCGACGGGTACGGCGGGCACGGAATCGGACGCGAAATGCACATGGAACCCTTCCTCGCGAACGAGGGCGCTCCGGGCAAGGGCCCCGAGCTGGTAGTTGGTTCCACACTTGCCATCGAACCGATGCTCACGCTCGGCACGTACGAGACCGACATTCTCGATGACGGTTGGACAGTGGTGACCACGGATGGATCACGCGCGGCGCACTGGGAACATACCGTCGCCGTGACCGAGGACGGCCCGCGTATCCTCACGGTTCGGCCCTGATAGACCTACCAGGTCAACGAGGCGTAGCGGCGGCCTCCTCGAATGAGTCCGAGGTGGGCTGCCGTCAAACGTAGCCAGAGCCGAGTCGGCATCCGAGTCAATGCAGTCGGCAGCAGTGGGTTTCGTACTGCGAGCGCCAGTAGCGCAACGATGACTCTGCGTATCCGGAACGGCGGGCATCCGGCAGCCCGATACAGCCCGCGGACGTGGGCCGATCCGTAGCCCAATGCCGCGGCTTGTTTCCAATTGTCTCGGTAGCCCGTGCGCAGACGGTATTGGACGAGCGGCTCGGCGATGAAATGCAGGCGAGCGCCCGATTGCTGTGCACGCCAAGAGAATTCCATGTCCTCGCTGGCGTGAATGAATTCGAGCATCCCGCCGAGATCACGGTAGGTCGACGCTCGGCAGGCCATGCTCGCCCCGATGACGAACGGGCGAAAGGGCGACGTGCCTTGATCCGACGGTGGGGCGAACGGAACGGCGACTCGAATCGATTCGGTGTTCAGCAACTCGGTACTGAGGCCGGTTCCCACCAGGTCGTGTCGGTCGAGCTCTGCAGTGATACGCCGCAGCCATGTGGAGTGCACGACGTCGTCTGCATCGCAGAAGGCCAGAAGTGGGCCGCGGGCCGCCTCCGCTCCGCGGTTGCGTGCAAACGACGCGCCGGCGGTGCCGGACGAATCGACGTACTTCAGATTCAAGTGGGCCCGTAGTGCGTGGTCCTCCACGAACTCGCGCACTCCGTCGGTCGAGCCGTTGTCGCTGACGACGACCTCGAACGGGCCGTCGTAGTCCTGGTGGGCGAGGGCGCGTAGTTGCTCGTCGAGCACATCTCTGGCGTTGTGTACGGGAATGATCACGGAGACGGCTGGGCCGGACGGGTTGGAACTCAAGAGGGCACCTTGCGGGCTCGGTGGCTGAACGATGGCGGGCGGACGAAAGGTTAGCTCAGTTAATCTAACGTCGCCATCCGACGCGTTTCGTGCCCGCTTCGCGCGCATTTGGCCAGATGTGTCTTTGCCGGTAACATAGATCGACGGTGCGCCCTGCGTACCGGATGTTCGCATGCCTCGAGGGCTGTGCGGCCCTCCGGCGATACTCCGACTCGGTTCCGAGGAGTCGGTCAGTGGGCATCACGGTAACGGAAACAGATGCAATCAACCAGGTGTGAGAGCCAGGATCGCGGAGGATATGGCCAAGAAAGACGGTGCTATCGAGGTAGAGGGCCGAGTTGTCGAACCGCTGCCCAATGCGATGTTTCGCATTGAGCTCGAAAACGGCCACAAGGTACTCGCCCACATCAGCGGAAAGATGCGTCAGCACTACATCCGCATCCTTCCCGAGGATCGCGTCGTGGTGGAGCTTTCGCCCTACGACCTCACGCGTGGACGCATCGTTTACCGCTACAAGTAAGAGCTTCCCCGGCCACGTCCGGTCGGGGAGAACCATGCTCGGTCCGCTGCGTGCAGAGGGTCCGAGCTACACACAGGAGATCAACGACGTGAAGGTTCAGCCGAGCGTCAAGAAGATCTGCGAGAAGTGCAAGGTGATTCGTCGTAACGGACGCGTCATGGTGATCTGCGACAACCTGCGTCACAAGCAGCGTCAGGGATAACCACCGAGCATCACGCACGTCGGCTTGGCAACAGCTAGAAGATGACCTCCCAGCACCAACCGCGACACACGCGTTGCGGCAGACCCCCGGCACGGAGGCCGGGGCCCCACTGAGTTTGTTGAAAGACGCTTCACACCCCCGCGGTGAGAAGGACACAGGGGACGGACTGGGAGCAGACCTCCGGACAAGAAAAGGAAATGCCACATGGCACGTCTCGCAGGTGTGGATCTGCCGCGCGAAAAGCGCATGGAGATCGCACTGACTTACATCTACGGCGTCGGCCGTACCCGCTCCAAGGAAATTCTCGCAGCAACCGGCGTCAGCGCCGACCTGCGCAGCAAGGATCTCGGCGACGACGATCTGCGCAAGCTCAGCGATTACATCAACGAGTCCCTCAAAGTCGAGGGCGATCTGCGCCGCGAGGTGCAGGCCGACATCCGACGCAAGATCGAAATCGGCTGCTACCAGGGTCTTCGCCACCGTCGTGGTCTGCCCGTCCGTGGACAGCGCACCAAGACCAATGCGCGTACCCGTAAGGGACCCAAGCGCACCATTGCCGGCAAGAAGAAGGCGAAGTAATGCCCCCCAAAGCACGCGGTACCGGTCCGAAGAAGGCGCAGAAGACGCGTCGCAGGGACAAGAAGAACGTCCCGCACGGATCTGCGCACATCAAGAGCACGTTCAACAACACGATCGTGTCGATCACCGACCCCGCCGGAAACGTCATCTCGTGGGCGTCCTCGGGACACGTGGGCTTCAAGGGCTCGCGCAAGTCGACTCCGTTCGCCGCACAGCTCGCAGCCGAGAACGCTGCGCGCAAGGCTCAGGAGCACGGCGTCAAGAAGGTCGACGTCTTCGTCAAGGGTCCCGGCTCCGGCCGTGAGACCGCGATCCGCTCGCTTCAGGCCGCTGGCCTCGAGGTCGGCACCATCTCCGATGTCACCCCTCAGCCGCACAACGGCTGCCGTCCGCCCAAGCGGCGTCGGGTCTAGCGGGAAGGAAAGGTTTAGAAAATGGCACGTTATACCGGTCCTATCACCCGCAAGTCGCGTCGTCTGCGCGTCGACCTCGTCGGAGGCGACCAGGCGTTCGAGCGTCGTCCCTACCCGCCCGGCCAGCACGGCCGCGCGCGGATCAAGGAGAGCGAGTACCTGCTCCAGCTGCAGGAGAAGCAGAAGGCTCGCTTCACCTACGGCGTCATGGAGAAGCAGTTCCGTCTGTACTACAAGGAGGCCAACAGGGCCGCCGGCAAGACCGGTGAGAACCTGCTGACCATCCTCGAGACTCGGCTCGACAACGTCGTCTACCGTGCGGGTCTCGCACGTACGCGTCGTCAGGCACGCCAGCTGGTCACGCATGGTCACTTCCTCGTGAACAACAAGCGAGTGGACATCCCCAGCTACCGCGTCTCGCAGTACGACATCATCGATGTCCGCGAGAAGTCTGCACAGACCCTGCCGATCCAGATCGCTCGTGAGAGTTACGGCGATCGTCCGGTGGCTCCGTGGCTGCAGGTCGTCCCCAACCGTCTTCGCATCCTGGTTCACCGGGTGCCGGAGCGCGCACAGATCGATGTGCCGCTCCAGGAGCAGCTCATCGTCGAGTACTACTCGAAGTAAGGCGCAGCACGTATGTGAGTCTCCCCGCGAGGCTCACATACGTCTTCGCCTCCACACGTGGGCGTCAAATAGCGGACGCCCGTACAGGAGGAACACACAATGCTCATTTCACAGCGCCCGACGCTGACCGAAGAGGTCATCGCCGACAACCGCTCGAAATTCGTCATCGAGCCGCTCGAGCCCGGCTTCGGTTACACACTCGGCAACTCGCTCCGCCGCACCCTGCTCTCGTCGATCCCCGGCGCTGCTGTCACCAGCATCCGTATCGACGGCGTCCTCCACGAATTCACCACTGTTCCCGGAGTCAAGGAAGATGTCACCGACATCATCCTGAACCTCAAGGGACTCGTGGTGAGCTCCGAAGAAGACGAACCGGTCACCATGTACGTCCGCAAGCAGGGCCCCGGCGCTGTCACCGCAGGCGACATCGTTCCCCCGGCCGGCGTCACGGTGAACAATCCGGATCTGCACATCGCGACCCTGAACGACAAGGGCAAGTTGGAGATCGAGCTCGTCGTCGAGCGCGGTCGCGGCTACGTCCCCGCCGTCCAGAACAAGGCATCGGGTGCCGAGATCGGCCGTATTCCGGTCGACTCGATCTACTCGCCCGTGCTCAAGGTCACCTACAAGGTGGAGGCCACCCGCGTCGAACAGCGCACCGACTTCGATCGGCTCGTTCTCGACGTGGAGACCAAGAATTCCATCACCGCGCGGGACGCGCTCGCTTCGGCGGGCAAGACCCTGGTTGAGCTCTTCGGCCTCGCCCGTGAGCTGAACGTCGAAGCAGAAGGAATCGAGATCGGACCCTCGCCCGCCGAGGCCGATCACATCGCATCCTTCGGACTCCCCATCGAGGATCTGGACCTGACGGTTCGTTCCTACAACTGCCTCAAGCGCGAGGGTGTTCACACCGTCGGCGAGCTGGTTGGTCGTACCGAGTCCGATCTGCTCGACATCCGTAACTTCGGGCAGAAGTCCATCGACGAGGTGAAGGTCAAGCTGCACTCGCTCGGCCTCTCCCTCAAGGACAGCCCCGCGTCGTTCGATCCGACGACCGTGCCTGGCTACGACGCCACCACGGGCACCTGGAGTGACACCGACGCAGGCTCCTTCAGCGACACCGAAGGTGCCGAGCAGGACTACGCCGAGACAGAACAGCTGTAATCAGCTCGCTGGAGCTCTTACTAGGAGATTCATCATGCCCAAGCCCACCAAGGGCCGCCGTCTCGGCGGGTCGGCGTCGCACCAGAAGGCCATCCTGGCCAACCTGGCGACGTCACTCTTCGAGCACGGTCGCATCACCACCACCGAGTCGAAGGCCAAGCGCCTTCGTCCCCACGCCGAGAAGCTCGTCACCCACGCAAAAAAGGGTGATCTGGCACATCGTCGTGAGGTCCTCAAGACGATCAACAACAAAGATGTCGTGCACAAGTTGTTCGCCGAGATCGGGCCTTTCTTCGCCGATCGCGACGGTGGCTACACGCGCATCATCAAGACCGTCCCCCGCAAGGGTGACAACTCGCCGATGGCCATCATCGAGCTCGTCAACGAGCAGACGGTGTCCAACGAAGCCGATCGCGCACGCCGCGTGAAGGCCTCGCAGGCTGCTCCCGCCGCAACCGAGGCTCCGGCCGAGGACTCGACCGACGAGAACGTCGTCGAGGCCGTCGAAGCCGACGCAACCGACTCCGAGGTAGCCAACGCCGACGCAGTCATCGAGGGCATCGAGGACAATGACGCACACGCGTCGGACGCCCCCGAGGCCGAGGCCGTATCGACTGAAACACCGGAGAAGAAGGACTAGTCCTTTTGTCTTCCGAGCACGATCGAAGCGGGCCCGCCACTCCCTCAGGGGAAGGCGGGCCCGCTTTGTCGGTACCCACCAGATTCCGGCTCGACATCTCCTACGACGGTACGAACTTCTCCGGATGGGCACGGCAACCTGGTATCCGCACCGTGTGCGGAGTGCTCGAAGAAGCCTTCTCGACGGTGCTGCGGCAACCGATAGAGCTGACCGTGGCGGGTAGAACCGACGCCGGAGTCCACGCCACGGGTCAGGTGGCGCACTTCGACGCGGTCGACGTTCCAGACGATCACGACCGACTGGTCCGCCGAATGGCACGGTTTCTGCCCACCGACGTTCGCGTGCGCGCCATCAGCGCCGTCTCCCGCGATTTCGACGCGCGATTCTCGGCGTACCGCAGGCACTACGAATATCGTTTCGGCACTGCGCTCTACGGCGTCGACCCCCTCGATGTCGCCGGTGTCGTCTCCTGGCCGAGGCCCATCGATCTCGGTGCGGTACGCGAGGCGTCCGCGGAATTGATCGGGCTGCACGATTTCGCGGCGTTCTGCAAGCGGCGTGACGGTGCCACCACGGTGCGGGAACTGCAACGGTTCGATTGGGAGCGCGACGGTGACCACCTCACCGCCTACGTCAGCGCCGACGCCTTCTGCTGGTCGATGGTCCGTAGTCTCGTCGGTGCCATGCAGGCCGTGGGGGAAGGTCGTCGAACTCCCGACTGGGCGCGGTCGTTGTTGAGCCGCCGAGAGAGGTCCAGCGAGGTGACCGTCGCACCCGCACATGGACTGTCTCTGGTCGGTGTCGACTATCCGCCGGCCGATGAGCTGGCCGCCCGGAATGCGGCCACCCGAGAAGTGCGGTCGTCGATCGACGTTGCTGGTTGCTGCGGGGGAGAGGGCTGACGAACAGCCCGGCTAAGGTCGTATGGGTGCAGCCGATAAAGCTCGCGATCGTTGTCGGTAGTGTTCGGTCCGGCCGCGTGGGCCCCACTGTCGCGGCCTGGGTTCGCGGTGTCGCCGAGCAGCGCGCGACTATCGACGTGGTCGATGTGGATCTCGCCGACTTTCGGTTGCCGGACAGCCTGGTCGCGAACGACGACACCGAACGTTTCATCAGGACCATCGGGGCATGCGACGCCTTCGTGTTCGTCACACCCGAGTACAACCACGGCATCCCCGGACCGTTGAAGAATGCGCTCGACACCGTGAAGTACGAGTGGCGCGCCAAGCCGGTGGGATTCGTGTCCTATGGAGGGCTCGGCGGCGGAATCCGAGCCACCGAACAACTCCGGCAGATCACTGCGGAACTTCACATGGTGTCCGTGCGCGATGCCGTATCGCTGCATCGAGTGCGAAAGCGGTTCGACGACGAGGGCGGCCTCGACGACGCCGCCGCTGTCGACGGTCTGGGGCGTCTGCTCGATCAACTCGAGTGGTGGGCCGTCGCGGTGGCCGGTGCCCGGGCGGCACGCGACTATCCCGGTTGAGACGCCGTCAGGCACGTACGACGGATCGCAGACTTCGCGGTCTACCGATGAACGCCGTTTCCTGGGGGATCGTGACCAACGTCAGTTCGACGTCGAGTGGACCCGAGAGAACCCGAATACGATCGCCCGACGCATGCGGTTGAACTATCGACACCTCGCACTCGTAGCCTGGTAGGGCCCGAGCCCGTTCGATGCCGTGGTTTCGCAGTTCGTGTTCGGTCAACGACATCACCGTCACGCCCGAAAGCCGTTGCTGATCAGTGGGTTCCGATTCGCCCGCGAAGTCGTTCAAGATGACGTCGTACGACGGGCGATGTCCGATCGTGTGGCCGACGACCGACAGGCGCTCGGGGGCATCGATCGCATCGAGGAGTGATCGCCACGCGTGTGGGCGGTCGGTTCGAACCAGAACCCTGGCCCCCGTGGCGATGGCGCGGAACAGTACTTGCTGAGCAAGGTAGAGCTCGCCGGCGATTCGTACCCGGGTCAACCCCGGCCCGAACAATCGCACCGCGACACCGTGACCCCCTGCGTCGGAACCGAGAAGTTGGCCGCAACCGCTCACTGGAAGATCTAGCCTGTCGAGTGCCGATACGTCCAATGTTCTACTGGGACCGAGAAACTCCAGACCGGGTACGCCAAGCGGTAGTTGTGCGAACATATCGTCTCGTTGACTCCCGCGCAGCGACGTGAGCGCGCGGACGGGTGGTTTCGCGACCCGGGTGCGGGCGGCGAATCTGCACGAACCACGAACACGAAGCTTTCCGGCCTCACGGGACGGTTGCAGGTGGAAAGTCATCGTCGTACCCAGGGACGGAGTCGACCACAGGACAGCGATGTCTTCGGCAGTGATTGCCCTGCAGTCGATTCCGTAGCCGACGCTGGACACGCCCGGCAACGGAGCGGTCGACCACGTCTGGGTCAGGTCCTCGGTACTCACTCCTCGACACAGGTGTATCACCGCTGATCGAAGTTGAGCACCGGTGAGCAGTCGCGAGGACAGGCCATCGGCCTTCAGAGCACGAGCGACACGCGTGGTCGCCACGACGGCCGTGCGGGCCGCTCCAGCTCGGCCTCCGCCTCTCGCCTCGATCGCCTTGGCATTGGCGCGTACGTCGAGAGTGACCGAGACCCATACCGTCCGCGTGGCCACAGCTGGAAGCGGCCCGATGAGTCCCTCGTACACATCGGTGGCAGCAGAACCGGATGCGGTGCGAAAGCCCAGTGCGACGACGTCGATCGAAGCGACAGCGATGTCGTGTTGTTTCAGGCACGACGCCAGCGCATCGATCGGCAGGGTGCACTGCGTGTCCGCGCTCGCCCTACCGAGGGTCGTCGTCGTGTGTCCGGGCGGGGAGATCGCGATGACGCAGGTGATCGTGTTGCGTTGCCAGTGGACACCGATCGGATGCCCGGTCGTATCGGGGTGATCGACGGTGACACCTGCACCGGGAACGCGGTGTGCGACAAACCGCCACAGAACCCGGAACCAGTCGACGAGCGGTCTACGACCTACGGTGACGAACGGAAGGAGCGACACCGCCGCTGCGGCCGTCAGTGCCCACCCGATCGTTGCCTGCGCTGCGAGCATCGTAAGACTCGTTGCCACCGCAGCGATCTCGGTCGCAATGACGCGTCGCAGCGTCGGCGCAGCGAAAGGCATCGACGTGCGCCCGTGGCCGATCGAACCCGTACGTGCCATCTCCGAACCCTCCCCCCGAAGGTTGCACACTTGTCGATCGCCGCCGATGCGGTCGCCGAGGCGTGCGGTCGAACTGTACTGTGTCGCGTGACCCGAACGGGGATCGGGTCCGATCGATCCTGGGGAGGAACTGTGGCGTCGACGCCCACAACGAAGTGGCAGGTTGGCGGCTACCGCTTTCTCGTTCGCCGAATGGAACACGCGCTGATCAGGCGTGATGCTCGAATGCTGCACGATCCGATGAAGTCGCAGTCCCGTGCACTGCTCGTGGGTGTGGTGATCGCGTGTATCGGATTGGCGGGATGCGCTGCGCTGGCGCTGTTTCGGCCGCAGGACAAGATCGGCGACGCGTCGATCGTGGTCGGTAAGGATTCGGCGGCCATGTTCGTGAAGGTGGACGACGTGTTCCATCCGGTCCTCAACCTGGCGTCGGCCAGGTTGGTGGTCGGTGAGCCTGACAACCCGTTGACGGTCAAGGAATCCGAGCTGGCATCGAGGCCGCGGGGAGCGCTGGTGGGGATTCCCGGAGCACCGTCGGCGCTGCCACACGATCCGGACGGTAGAGCGGAAGCATGGACTGTCTGCGACACTCTCGATCCGATCGCAGGGGTCACGTCCACCACCGTCGTCGCGGGCGATCTTCGCTACGGCGACAATGCAGCCGCACTCACCGATACCGAGGCATTCCTGTGGACTTCGAACGGGACGGCATTCCTCGTCCACGACGGCACCAAATCCCCGGTCGATCTGGCCGACCGGGCAGTGGTCCGTGCGCTCGGACTGGAGGACGCCGTACCGTCTCCGGTCAGTGCCGGTCTACTCAATTCGGTGCCGCAGTCGCCGGCCGTTGCGGCACCGTTCATTCCCCGGGCAGGGGAAGTTCCGGCGTATCCGTTCGACGCGCGGCCGATCGGTTCGGTCGTCAAGGTTGCCGGTCGGGACGTCCAGTACTACGTGGTGCTCGAGGACGGCATTCAAGCCATCAGTGAGACCGCTGCCTTGCTCATCAAGTTCACCGACTCGCAGGGAAGTCCCGACATCGCATCGGTCAACCCCGACATTCTCCGAAACGCCCCGAAATCCATGGTTGGACTGCCGGTTTCGACGTTTCCGGCTACCACACCCGTGATCGTCGACATCGGCGAACGACCTGTCAATTGCCTGACCTGGGAACCGCTCGAGGTGGCCGACGGTGGGCCGTCGGCTCGACTGGTGAAGTCCGCTGGTCGCGGTCTGCCTCTCGATCCCGGCGATCGGCCGGTCACACTGGCTCAGGCCGACGGTGGGGGTGATGCTGTAGATCAGGTCTATCTGGCACCCGGCAGCGGTGGATTCGTCCGTAGCACCGGGATAGCGACATCCAGCACGCGCCAGGACAGCGTCTTCTTCGTGGCAGACACTGGGGTTCGCTACGGCGTCGACGGCAGCGACGCTGCGGCGGCGCTGGGGTTCGGTCCGCCCGCACCTGCGCCGTGGCCGATCCTGCAATTACTCGGCAGCGGCCCCACTCTCGGGCAAGGCCAGGCTCTGACGATGCACGACGGGGTTGCTCCCGACCCCCAGGCCGCGGCACTGCCCACGAAGTAGCGCTATCGTTCCGTCCGGCTCCGTCGACGAACAGGTATCGACAGCGCGAGGCCGACCGCCAAGATCACCGCGACCAACACCGAACCGGTGACCGCTGTGTCTCGCGGGCCATGATCCGGAGCGGGCGGCGAGACGGGCGCTCTCATTGCAACGCTGTCTGCAGGCACGGTAGGAGGAGACGGCACCAGGAGGTCGGTGACCGCGGCGAGAGGATCGACGACGCCGTGACCGACCAACGGGTTCCATCCCTCGGCCGGTGCGTGCGCCGTACGTTCGATCCGGTCCACCACTTCCAACGCCGTCAGGTCGGGTCGGTGGGAGCGGATCAGAGCAGCGACAGCAGCCACCAGCGGTGCCGCGAAACTTGTTCCGGTCATGGGATTCACACCGTCGTTGCCCCGAACGCCGTTCGCCAGTCCGTTGCCCGCAGGCGACAGCGAGATCATGTTCGAGCCCGGCGCAGCCACATCGACCCACGGACCCGCCAGACTGAACGAGGACGGAGTGCCGTCCGACTCGACCGAGCCGACGGTCAGGACGTCGTCGAACCAGGCCGGGGTTGCGATGGTCGCGAAGCCGTTCCACGGATCCGCATCGGGCCGAAGCGGGTCGGTCCGCGGATTCTGCGCCAGACAGGCTGCGCCGCCGAGGTTTCCGGCTGCGGCAACGACGACGACGTTTCTTTCGCGGACGGCGTACTGCACCGCGGCACCGAGGGGGCCGTCGGCCACACCAGCTCCCGCAGGTACGCAAGCAACCTCCGAGATGTTGATGACCGTCGCACCCGAGTCGACCGCGGTTCTGATGGCCATGGCCATCGTGCGCACGTTCCCGTAGCCCGCGGCGTTCTCCGGCTCGGCGGCCTTCTCCTCTTCGGGCCGGATGTCGACGATCTGAAAGGCATTGCTGGACTGACGGATCGAAAGGATCCGCGCATCCGGCGCGCCGCCTGCGAACCCACTGCCCGGCGCGGTCTGCGCAGCGATCAGACCGGCGACCATGGTCCCGTGCGCATCGCAGTCGACCAGTCCGTCACCCGTGCCGACGTAATCGCCACCCGGAGTCAGACCGGGCAAGCGCGGATGAGGCGTGACGCCGGTATCGATCACGGCAACCAGTTGGCCGGCTCCACGCGTGATGGGCCACACCGACGCGAAGTCCAACGCCTCGAGCGCAGTCGGTACCTCCTGCAGGTCCGCTGTCTCGGACGGTAGTGCACACGCATTCTTCTGCTCCGTGGCCTCGAGGGGAGCAGGAATGCTCGGCTCGGGCAACTGAGCCGGATCGATCAGGGGACGTTCGGCACGAGCGGGAGTCACCCCGAGAACGGCGTTCGACATCACGACGACTGACGTGAGTACCGCAACGACGATCGTGTGCCGTCTGCGCTGCGTCACAGTCCGCGAACGACGCTGTACAACCCACACACCCATACGGCGATCGGGATGACAAGGGCAATGGCGGCATACTCGAGCAACTCGGCCGCACGTCGCATCACGGGCGAGTACGTACGTGTGGGTACGAATGCGCCGAAGATCGACGCAGTGACGGCTCCGGCCAGTGCTACGCCGAACAAGGCGAGAGCATGTTCGGGCAAAGCGATGACGGCACCCACGAGGAGCGAGAGCAAGATCGTCGTCCCGCCTGCAACCAACGGAACGGCATGCACCACAACGGCGTACGTACGGCCGCGCAGCAGCAGAACCAGAGCGCACAGTGCCGCGAGCGCGACCGCAGGCCACTGGACATCGCCGCCGCCATCGTCGACGACCGCAACGAGAACGCCCGCGACGACGGCGACCGTGAAGGCCACCAGAAGACCGGTCAGATAGCTTCGAGCTCGCGCCGCGGCACCCTGCAGATCGGCGAATGAGATCGCGTCGAGTCGGTCTTCCTCCACCGTGTCCAACGGGGCACCTGCCGTGGGAACCGGCGGAAGCGGCAACTTCGCCTGCATCATCGACACGCGGGCCGAGAAGGCAATTCCGGTGAGACCGATCAGCGCCGCAGCGGTTCCGATCGCCGGTGGCGCCATCGTGGTGAACAGCGTGCACACAGCGGCGACGAACGTCAGCAACGCCGACACGATCGCGGCGGTGAACAACGCGAAGCCGACTCCACCGACCCGCAGGCACAGCAGCGCTGTCGCGCCGGCCATCGCAGAGGCCAACATCAGTTGCGCTGCCCCGAATTGTCCTGGCACCAGCACGATTCCACCGGTGAACATCAGCGCCACAGCGCACCCGCCCACCAGCACCCCAACCGCGTTCTGTCGATACACCCGCCCCAGAATCACCCCCGCTACAGCGAACAGGATGGACGCGGTGACCGCGGCGAGCCCGCCCACGAGATCGCCGACGTCCTCTGCTCCGGCACGTAGAGGCCCACGAAGCAACACCCCACACGCCAGCAACACCATCGACCCCGTGACGACCGAGCCCACGGTGCGCGCGGTGTTCGCAGTCCAGTGCGGAACGTCGTCACTGCCGGCTCTCGCCACGGAGTACATGAGGTCGTCGAACAGCGGAATCGGTGCGGGCCGTTCGGCTACGCCCAAGACCAGCAACTCGCCGTCGCGCAACGACAGCTCGGCCAACGTCGCAGTCGGCGACAGCGGGGGAAACCCGATTCTGGCCAGCGTCCACGCCACGGGCATACCGTCGGAGCCGGAATCCGAGTCATGCCCGCCCTGACCACGTCGTTCCGCAGGCTCTACTCCGCCCTGACCGCGTCGTTCCGCAGGCCCCACTCCGGCCTGACCACGTCGTTCCGCAGGCTCCACTCCGCCCTGACCACGTCGTTCCGCAGGCTCCACTCCGGCCCGCATCGGTCGTTCCGCAGGCTCCACTCCGGCGATCATGTCGATGATTCCCGGGATCAACAGCGAGACGGGAACATCTACAGGCAGTGCCATGTCGACCTGCGTGGACTTGGCCAACACAGTCACCCGGCAGACCTCCTGTGCGAAGACGGAGTTCGTGCCCGGTGCTCGACGGTCCGCTCGCGGTGCGGTGGTCGGCGGCCCTGAGCCGACCGAAGGACGAATGTCGGCGCGTGTCATGAAGATCCCCCCGGATGCGTACTGTTCGCGTGCAGATGCCCGCCCCACTGGGCATCTGCACGCACACCTTACGACATCACGGCGACACGCAATCGCCTGTCATGCTGCTCGCGGGAACGCGGGCTCAGGCCGGAACCAGGTTGCTCACCTGTGCGAGCAACTCGAAGGAACGAAGCCACGATGCGCGGTCGGACACCCCGGAAGCCACGATCAGTTCGTCGGCGCCCGTACGCTCGGCGAACCGATCGAGGTAATCCTTGACCATGTCCGGCGTGCCGACTGCCGAGTACTTGGCCATCTTCGCGATCTGCTGTCCTGCAGGCGCTTCGAGAATCATATCGGCTTCTTCGTCGGTGAAGGTCCGGCCGCGGCCGAGAAGCAGACCGACACGGCTGCGCTTGGTCCGCAAGAACTGTTCCTGAGCGTCGGCGAGCGAGTCCGCCGCGATCACGTTGACACCCACGATCAAGTGCGGCTCCGCCAACTGTGCCGAGGGCCGGAAGTCGCGACGGTAGATCTCGACGGCCTGTTCGAGCGCATCGGGCGCGAAGTGCGAGGCGAAGGCGTAGGGCAGTCCGAGTGCTGCGGCAAGTTGTGCACCGAACAGCGAGGAGCCCAGGATGTAGAGCGGCACATCGGTACCGGCACCCGGCGTCGCGCTCACCCCGGGGATCAACGACTCCGCAGACAGGTAGCCCTGCAATTCCTGAACGTCCTGGGGGAAGCGGTCTGCAGATTCCGGATTGCGGCGCATCGCCCGCATCGTCACCTGGTCGCTGCCGGGAGCGCGACCCAGTCCGAGGTCGATTCGTCCGGGGTACAGCGTCGCCAATGTGCCGAACTGCTCGGCGATGGTCAGTGGCGCGTGATTGGGGAGCATGATGCCGCCCGATCCGAGTCGGATTCTTTCGGTGTGGGCAGCAACGTGGCCGATGAGAACAGACGTGGCGGACGAGGCGATCGTCTTCATGTTGTGATGCTCGGCGTACCAGATGCGCCGATATCCCCAATTCTCGGCGTGCTGAGCGAGCGTGACGCTGGCGTCGAAGCTGTCGCGGACTGTTTCGCCCTCGCCTACATGTGCGAGATCGAGGATGGACAGGGGTACGGACACGGTGGGGCCAGCCTTTCGTTCGTCGAGCACGCAGCAAGTGAAGCCGCTCTGATGTGTAACGGCTTCGAGCGGTGTTCTATTTCTCGTGGCGTCGATGCTCAGCTCGGTCCCGGGTGCGGAGCGGGGTCGTGCATACGCGGTGCGCGTGCGTGGACCGCTGGTCCTCGATGGGCTAACCTGTCGTCCACGCGGCCTCGGGGGGAGGTCGCAGCGAGTGCAGTTGTGGGGGCGCAGCCGTGGGGGCGGATCGATGAGTACCGTGCGTTTCGTTCGTGGCGCGCGCAGGGAAGTTCCCCGGTCGCCGGGCGGCGAGGTGAACTTGCAGCCACCACCGGAGATTCCGCGCGCAATACCGGGCAACCTCCTGATGAAGTTGATGCCACTGGTGATGGTTGCGGCGATGGTCGGCATGGTCGCGCTGATGTTCACCTCGGGTGCAGCGGCCAACCCCATGATGTTGATGTTCCCGGCCATGATGCTGATGTCGATGGTGGGGATGTTGGCGGGTGGCGGCAAGTCCGGTGGAGCACGAACCGCCGAGGCGAACGAGGACCGTAAGGACTACCTGCGCTACCTCGATCAATTGCGCCGCGATGTCGCCGAGACGGAGCGTGCACAGCGCAGAGCCCTCGAGTGGAGTCACCCGGCTCCCGAGACCCTGTGGTCGGTCGCCGGAACGGAGCGAATGTGGGAGCGGCGACTGTCGGATCCCGACTTCGCGCATGTGCGGGTCGGTCGCGGTGATCAGAGGCTGGCCACCCGTCTAGTCCCGCCGGAGACAGGGCCTGTGGAAGAGCTCGAACCGGTGTCTGCGGTGTCGTTGCGCCGCTTCGTGCGTGCTCATTCGGTGGTGTCCGCGCTGCCGACGGCGGTGTCGCTGAGGGGATTCGCTGCGCTGTCGATAGCAGGCGATCGCGAATGTGCCCGCGCGATGGTGCGGGCAATGTTGGCGTCGTTGTGCAGCTTTCACGGCCCGGACCACGTTGCTGTCGCGATCGTCTGCGGACCGGACACAGTGGATCGCTGGGAGTGGACCAAGTGGCTGCCGCACACTCAGCACGACGCCCTGCGTGACGGTGCCGGGTCGGCTCGGATGATCTTCGGAAGCTTTCTCGAACTCGAAAGTGCGCTGGGCGATGTGCTCGCCTTACGAAATCGCTTCGCGCGCGGCGCAGTTCCGGTCGCCGGTGTCGTTCAATTGGTGATCGTGGTGGACGGCGGACTTCTGGACAACAGGTCCACCGACCTCACCGACACGGGCCTCGATTCGGTCACGATCGTCGACCTGTCCGGTCTGTGCCCCAGACTCGCTGCATCGCGCGGTCTCCAGTTGTTCGCCGAGAACGGATCGATCGGTGCGGTGAGCGGGAACGCTGTCGAAGTGTTCGCCGTCGCGGATTCGATGAGTACCACCCAAGCGGACGCCGTAGCCCGACGACTGTCACCGTTTCGCGCGCCGTCCGCATCGTCGGTGGTCGATGTCGTGGACGACGACGGGGTTCGAGCATCCGGATGGAACAGTCTGGTCGGGATTGCCGAAGTCGGTGCCCTCGATACCGATAGGGCCTGGACGATGCGGCGCGGCCGCGACAGGTTACGGATACCGATCGGCGTCGCACCCGACGGTCGCGCGGTGGAGATCGATCTGAAGGAATCGGCCGAGAACGGGATGGGTCCGCACGGATTGTGCATCGGTGCAACAGGTTCCGGAAAATCGGAGTTCCTGCGCACACTCGTGCTCGGGCTGGTTGCCACGCACTCGCCCGAGCAACTGAACTTGGTGCTCGTCGACTTCAAGGGCGGTGCGACGTTCGCCGGCCTGGAATCCGCACCGCACGTTGCTGCGGTCATCACCAATCTTTCGGAAGATCTTGCGTTGGTGGACCGAATGCGCGACGCGTTGGCCGGCGAGATGAACCGTCGTCAAGAATTGTTGCGGTCGGCCGGAAACTTCGCGAACGTCTCGGACTACGAGAAGGCACGCGCCGCGGGTGCGAACCTTGCACCGACGCCCGCGTTGTTCGTGGTGGTCGACGAGTTCTCCGAGTTGCTCAGTCAGCAGCCCGAATTCGCGGAGTTGTTCGTGGCGATCGGCAGACTCGGGCGGTCGTTGCACATGCACCTGCTCCTGGCCAGCCAGCGTCTCGAGGAGGGCAAACTGCGCGGGTTGGACAGCCATCTCTCGTACCGAATCGGCTTGAAGACGTTCTCTGCGAACGAGTCTCGCTCGGTACTGGGAGTCCCCGATGCCTACCATCTCCCGGCGCAACCCGGTGCGGGCTACCTCAAGTGCGATTCTGCCGAAATCGTCCGTTTCGCTGCAGCCTATGTCTCCGGTCCCTACGAACCGCCGCGCTCGAATCCCGGCGTGCGTGCCGCGGTAGGAGTCGACATCGGACCCAGGCCCTTCACCGCCTATGCAGTACCACTCGATCGTGTCGATGTCGGCCGCATCGAGGCCACCGAGACTCCAGTGGTCGAAGCAGATTCGGTCGAGGCCGAGAACACCGGTGCGACGGTGCTCGATGTGGTCGTCGGACGAATTCGCGGTCGGGGGATGCCGGCCCACGAAGTGTGGTTGCCGCCGTTGGACACCGCGCCCACATTGACCGAGCTGCTCCCCGAGTCGGTCCTGACCGAGCGGACCGATCCGCGTACGACCCTGCGTGCCCCCATCGGAATCATCGACCGGCCTTTCGATCAGCGCCGCGATCTGTTGACCGTCGATCTCGCCGGTGCCGCCGGCCACGTCGCTATCGTCGGAGCCCCGCAGTCGGGTAAGTCGACGGCACTTCGAACGTTGATCCTGGCGCTGGCCATGACGCATTCACCCGCGCAGGTCCAGTTCTACTGCCTGGATTTCGGCGGCGGAACTCTCGCCGGTCTCGCCGGTCTGCCCCACGTCGGATCGGTTGCAAACAGGCTGGACGTCGATCGGGTTCGGCGAACCGTGGCCGAGGTCGCGGGCGTGGTGCGGCAGCGGGAGAGAACTTTCCGTGAACGTGGAATCGACTCGATGGCGGAGTTTCGGCGTCGACGCGTGACGCAACCCGTCGATGCCGACGACCGATACGGTGACGTCTTCCTCGTCATCGACGGATGGCCGTCCATCAGATCGGACTTCGAAAGCCTGGAGCAGTCGATCGCCACCTTGGCAGCCCAGGGGCTTGCCTTCGGTCTGCACGTGATTCTCACGGCGTCGCGATGGGCCGAAGTCCGACCGGCGACGAAGGATCTGATCGGTACCCGTGTGGAATTGCGACTGGGCGATCCGTCGGATTCGGACATGGGCCGCGCGAAGGCTGCGACCGTGCCGGAGGGCCGGCCCGGCCGAGGTATGACCAGAGAAGGTCTGCACATGTCGATAGCGCTACCTCGCGTGGACCGGAACGCTTCCGTCGACGATCTTTCCCGCGCTGTCGGGGAGTCGGTCGCTGCGATCGCCGCTGCGTCGACGGGCACCCCCGCGCCGCCGGTTCGGATGCTCCCGGAGCTGCTCGACAGGTCCGCGGTTCTCGCGCAGCTCGGTGATACGTGGCCTCGAACTCGTGCTGGCACTCCCGAACTCGGAGTTCCCATCGGCATCGACGAAACCGAGTTGGCACCGGTGGTGGTCGATTTCGCAGAAAATGCGCACTTCGTGGTGTTCGGCGACAGCGAGTGCGGAAAGACGTCGTTGCTGCGCGGGATGTGTCGATCTCTCGCGTCGGCCAATCCGTCCGATCGAGTCAAGATCATCGTCGCGGACTATCGCCGCACTTTGCTCGGCGCGGTCGATTCGGAGCATCTTGCCGGTTATGCGGCGTCGCAGACAGCTCTGACGGGCATGATCGTCGACCTCGCCGGTCGTATGAGCGATCGAATGCCCGGTGCCGACGTGACTCAGCAGCAGCTTCGCGACCGGTCCTGGTGGGACGGTCCCGAGGTGTTCGTCGTCGTCGACGACTACGACTTGGTGGCAACGTCGTCGGGAAACCCCTTGGCACCGCTGGTCGAACACCTTCCACACGCGCGGGACATCGGGTTGCACGTCATCGTGGCGCGGCGCTCGGGCGGCGCAGGCCGAGCATTGTTCGACCCGGTCATCGGACGGCTGCGCGACCTGGTGACACCGGGGTTGGTGATGAGCGGAAGCCGCGACGAGGGGAACCTGGTCGGGACCGTACGGCCCAGTCCCATGCCTGCCGGACGCGGCGTACTCGTCAACCGCTCCGGCCAGGCTCTCGTTCAGCTCGGACATTCCAGTTGATCGATTCGTGGCGTTATGCCGCAGTGCATCTGGGATACAGCGAGATCTCGGTCGTCGCGACGAGCGGTCCACTCGAGGGACCGCGAGAAGGCGTCGGCTCGGCATTGGCCACGGTCGAGGGTGGCCGCCTCGTGTTCGGTCGATCCGACACAGCAGGAGAGATTCCACCGCTGCTGTGCATCGACGACCCGTACATCGCGGTGGGAAACTCGGTGTGGCACCGAAGCGAGGTGCTGCACGGGACCGTGTGGTCGGCGCTGCAGAGCGCGGGGGTGCGCGAGCGACTGGACGTCCTCGAAATCGCGTACCCGTCGATCTGGGGTGACGAGCGGACGAGTTTCCTCCGCGCAACGTTCGCGGATTCGGCCAGCGAGGTGGTGCTCGTGGAGACGGCCGAGGCGGCGGTCGCGTCCTCCGGCGAACGTGCGCCGTCCGCTGCGGTCGTCGTCGAAGTGGGTGCCCTCGATACGTCCGTGCTCGTAGTCGATGCGCCGGGGGCGCACGGAGGTGACACCGGTGCCGTCGTCCCCTTCGGCTCGAGCGATGACGATGCCTGGCGACGCGGTGTCGGTGACTACGTTCGTGCGTCGGTCCCGAACTGCCCGGACGAGGTGTTCGTGGTCGCTTCTGCGAACGGTGGAGCCGACCCCGTCGCCGGCCGCAGTGCGAGCTGGCTGACCGGACTCGATGTCGCCAGGTCGCTGTATCGGCGGGCCGGGGCCGATCTCGACCCGGCACCGTCCGCCCGAGCGACAGCGACTCGATCGGCGGCCTGGCTCGAGGACGTCACTGTGCCGCCGCCCCGTCGCCGTCATCGCGCTTCCTCGCGGGTCGCCGTCGTGGTCGGAGCCGTCGCCACCGTCGTATCGGTATGTGCTGCGGTCTATTTCGTCTCCGCGCCGCGCGAGAGAGTCGATACCGCAGCAGCGCAGCCGTTTTCGCCGATCGTGGCCACGAGCAGCAGTACGTCGGTCACTGCCGTGGATGCACCGTCGGCGGCGACGTCGACGAGTGAGCCCCCGCCGGTCCGGACGGCGACGTTCGTGTCGGGGCGTGCCTCGATGCGTCTGCCTGCTACCTGGACGAGGTTGGACGATCCGGACCGAATGGTGTTGATACCGCCGACACCTCCCGACCGACGCATCGTCGTCACGGTGGCAGACCTGACACCGGGTGCGACGCAGGAACAGGTGGCCGCCGAGCTCCGTTCGGCAGTCGATGCACGTGGTCCGGACTCCACTGTCGGGTCGCTCGAACCCGTCCGCGACTTCGATGGCCGGGTGGGGATCGCGTACACCGAGACGCCCATCGACGAATCGACGGTGCTGTGGCGTGTTTTCGTCGAATCCGACCTGCAGGTCAGTATCGGTTGCCAGTTCGAGGGCGACGATCCTGCCGTGATCGACGCCGAATGCGACCAGGCCACGCAGACTCTCGAGATCGTCCCGGCGACATGAGAAGTGACCTCAGGTTTTTCGGGTGCACCCGGAACCGAACCGAGGGGGTGCTGCGTCCAAGGAGGTGTAGGGGAGTGAGAACGCCGACCGAGGGCTCTCGGTCGAACAGCACGTGCGCCGCGGGCGTGCGTGATTCGAGTAACGAGTACAAGGAGTCGAAGTGGGATATCCAGGGGGACCGGAATCTACGGGTTCGTCGAACGGCGTCACAGTCACACCGCAGGAGCTCCTCGCTGCCGGAGCCACGATCGAGGGGCTGAGCGTCTCGATCAACGCCTCCAATTCGGCGGTTCGCTCCATCGTCGAACAGACTGCCGAAGCCTGGGTCGGCAAGGCGGGCAAGTCGTTTCAAGACGTCATGGTGCAGTGGGACACCAGCGCGCAGAAGATGCGCAGCGCGCTGGAACAGATCTCCGCGGACATCAAGACCAACGGCCATGGCTACTCCGACGCCGACGACGACAACGTGTCGGCCGTCAATCAGGTGGCCGGGTCCTTGAACTCGGGCCTGTCCTCCTTCAAGTGATTTCTTGTACCCGGTGACCACGAGACAGACCACACGACCGAGCTCGACCCTAGGAGACTGATCCGACATGAAATACGACTTCGCGCAGATCGCGGCGTTGACCGAGGCGATGAACAAGCAGGCGAACGTGACCAAGGACCTCCTCGGGGACGTGGACAGCACTGCGAAGCGGCTCTACCAATCGTGGGAGGGTGACGCGATGACGTCCTACTACGAGTTGCAGCGCCAGTGGAATTCCGCATCCGACGAGCTCAATCTCATCCTGTCGAGCATCGTCGCGGCCGCCCGCACCGGCGGCGAGACCATGCACGGCGTCGAGATGGCCAACAAGGCGCGAATGGCTCGCTGACGTCGTTCACGGACTGTGTCTGCCCCGACCGGGAATCGGTCGGGGCAGATGCCGTTCGACGGCATCCGAGCCCTCGGCGGGGTCTACTGGGAAGATGACTGATTTCGGGGCGGCGCTCGAAGCCGAGCGGACTCGTTGCGAGCATCGACTCGCGTCCCTGCGGGACGAGCTGGAGTCGGTGATCGAAGGGTCGCGGTGGACCATCGACGACGACGAACACGATCCCGAAGGGTCGACGATCGCCTTCGAGCGCGCGAAGATTGCGGCTCTGATCGACGACGCCGAGTCCGAGATTCGCGAGATCGACGCCGCGGATTCGCGGCTCGCCGGTGGTACTTACGGTGTCTGCGACAGGTGTGGCACCGACATCC
Organism: Rhodococcus sp. NPDC078407; assembly: GCF_044542515.1. Taxonomy (NCBI): domain Bacteria; kingdom Bacillati; phylum Actinomycetota; class Actinomycetes; order Mycobacteriales; family Nocardiaceae; genus Rhodococcus; species Rhodococcus sp. NPDC078407. The sequence continues at coordinate 50,729 of NZ_JBITUQ010000013.1, forward strand.
CGGCGATCAGGCTCGAGGCGCTTCCGGCTGCCCGCCGGTGCGTGCAGTGCGTGCGTCTGCGCTGAGACCTCTTTGACCTGGGGGACCGCTGCCGGTATCGTCTCTCGATGGCGTGTATGGGCTCGCCGCATTCCGATGCGTAGCGAGCTCTTGTCCTCGGGTCTCAACTGGCCGCCGAGGGCATCCACTCGTCTTGGCCAGCAGCGACATCATGAAGACAGGAATTTTCTGTGTCTACTTACGCCCCGAAGGCCGGGGATACCACCCGGACGTGGCATGTGATCGACGCCACGGACGTCGTGCTCGGACGGCTCGCCGTCCAGGCCGCGACTCTGCTCCGCGGTAAGCACAAGCCCACCTACGCACCCAACGTCGACGGTGGCGACTTCGTCGTCATCATCAACGCCGAGAAGGTTGCCATCAGTGGCAACAAGCTCGACGGCAAGTTTCACCACCACCACTCCGGCCACCCGGGCGGTCTGAAGTCGCGCTCGACCCGCCAGGTGCTCGAGAACAACCCCGATCGTCTCGTGGAGAAGGCCGTTGTCGGCATGATCCCCAAGAACAAGCTCGGTAATGCCATCGCGAGCAAGCTGAAGGTCTACGCGGGCCCCAACCACCCGCACGCCGCTCAGCAGCCCGTTCCGTTCGAGATCAAGCAGGTGTCCCAGTGACGGCGCCGGAGGGAAATGACGTGACGTCGCAGGAGAACATCGAAGAGATCGCCGCCGACGAGTTCGTGTCCGTCGAAGAGCCCGAGGTGACCGCGGACATCGAGGCCGCTGCAGCTGCTCCGGCCCCCATCGTGTTCGACCGCCCGATCCAGACCGTCGGTCGCCGTAAGGAAGCCGTCGCTCGCGTTCGGATGTCCTCGGGCAGCGGTGGATTCAAGCTCAACGGCCGCACCCTCGAGGATTACTTCCCCAACAAGGTGCACCAGCAGCTGATCAAGGCTCCCCTCGTGCTCGTCGATCGTGCGGAGTCCTTCGACATCGTCGCTCTGCTGCACGGTGGCGGACCGTCGGGACAGGCAGGCGCATTACGTCTGGCCATCTCGCGTGCGCTCATCGAGCTCACCCCCGATGATCGCCCGGCGCTCAAGGCCGCCGGCTACCTCACGCGTGACGCGCGTGCGGTCGAGCGCAAGAAGTACGGCCTGAAGAAGGCCCGTAAGGCGTCGCAGTACTCCAAGCGCTGACGCGTCTCACCCGTTCCATCCTCGAGGGCAGGTCTCCATCAGTATCGGATGCCTGCCCTCGAGGCATTTCTCATCACACTGTCTCCGCTCGAAGGAGTTCTTGGTTCATGGCGCGATTGTTCGGCACCGACGGGGTTCGCGGGCTGGCAGGCGGGGTTCTGACCGCAGAGCTGGCGTTGCAGATCGCGAGAGCAGCGGCCACCGTGTTGGCACCGAACATCGACGGCGGCAGGCGTGTTGCAGTCGTCGGGCGTGACCCCCGGATCAGCGGAGCAATGCTGAGTGCTGCCGTATCGGCCGGACTCACCGCCTCGGGTGTCGACGTGATCGACGTCGGAGTGCTGCCCACACCGGCCATCGCCTGGCTGACCGCCGATTACGGCGCGGCGCTCGGGGTGATGATCTCGGCGTCGCACAACGCGATGCCCGATAACGGAATCAAGATTTTTGCTGCGGGCGGACACAAGCTCGACGACGACATGGAAGACCGCATCGAGGCGCTGCTCAGCGCGGACGGCCACGCGGGTGAGACCGTGAACGCCACGGGTGCGGCAATCGGTCGCGTCGACGATGCGCCCCACGCAGCCGAGTCGTATACCGCGCACCTGGTTGCATCGCTGTCGCACCGACTCGACGGTGTCACCGTCGTGGTGGATTGTTCGCACGGTGCAGCGTCGGTCGTCGGACCCGAGATCTATCGTCTCGCCGGGGCGACGGTCGTGGCGATCAACGCCGAGCCCGACGGCCTCAACATCAACGACGGGTGCGGTTCGACGCACTTGGACGGCCTGCAGAAGGCCGTCGTCGAGCGCGGGGCCGACCTGGGTATCGCACACGACGGCGATGCCGATCGTTGCCTCGCTGTCGATGCGTCCGGTGCGGTGGTCGACGGCGACGCGATCATGGCCGTGTTGGCCATTGCGATGAGCGAGGCCGGGACTCTGACCGACAACACGTTGGTCGCGACGGTCATGAGCAATCTCGGCCTGCACATCGCGATGCGCCGAGCCGAAATCACGTTGCGCACCACTGCAGTCGGAGATCGCTACGTTCTCGAGGAGTTGCGCCGTGGTGGATTCGCGCTGGGCGGCGAGCAGAGTGGCCACGTGGTGCTTCCGGCAGTCGGCTCGACGGGCGACGGCATCGCGACCGCGCTGCGATTGATGGAACGGATGGCGCAGACGGGCAGCACCCTCGCGAACCTGGCGTCGGCGATGCGGACCCTGCCGCAGGTGCTGATCAACGTGCAGGTATCGGACAAAGCGGCAGTGGCGTCGGCACCGTCGGTGTCGGACGCGGTGGCCGAGGCCGAGCGCGAGCTCGGCGAATCGGGCCGAGTTCTGTTGCGCCCCAGCGGCACCGAGCAGTTGGTGCGAGTGATGGTCGAAGCGTCCGAAATCGACGTCGCGACCCGGCTCGCCGAAGAGTTGGCGGGCCGGGTCGCGTCGGTCTGACGTCTCAGGCGGTGAGCTCGCGCAGCGCGGTCAGCTGCGCGACGCGTCCCGCCGTGTTCTCGGCCAGCGGTGCGACGTTGAGAGTGGTGACACCCGCCTCGGCGAAGGCAGCGACCCGCTCTTTGACGTAGCTTTCCGGGCCGATCAGGTTGACCGCGCGAGCCAGCTCGTCGGGCACTGCGGCAGCCGCCTCTTCTTTCTTGCCGGCCAGGTACAGGTCCTGGATCTTCTCGGCTTCGGCCTCGTAGCCGTATCGCTGGGCCAGGGAGTTGTAGAAGTTCTTGCCCTTGGCTCCCATGCCGCCGATGTAGAGCGCGAGATGTGGCTTGACCCAGGGTAGGTACTTCTCTGCGTCCTCGCCGATGGCCAGGGTGGGGCTGGCGTACACCTGGAGCTCGCCGAGCGACGGATCACGCTTCGCCTTGCCTGCGGCGAGAGATTCACCCCAGACGTCGGCTGCCTTCTCGGGGAAGTAGAAGATCGGCTGCCACCCCTCGGCGATCTCGGCGGTGAGCTCGACGTTCTTGGGTCCCAGGGCGGCAATGACAACCGGAATCCGATCGCGCACAGGGTGATTGATCAGCTTGAGCGGCTTGCCGAGGCCGGTTCCCTTGTCGGCCGGCAGCGGAATCTGGTAGTGCTTGCCCTGGTACTGCACCTTCTCGCGTCGCCAGACCTGGCGGCAGATCTCGATGACCTCACGGGTTCTGGCGATCGGTGCGTCGTACTTGACGCCGTGGAAGCCCTCGACGACCTGCGGCCCCGAAGCGCCGAGCCCGAGTACGAAGCGGCCCTGCGAGACGTAGTCGAGGCCTGCGGCGGTCATGGCGGTCAGTGACGGTGTCCTGGTGTAGATCTGGAAGATGCCGGACGCGATCTTGATCGTGCTCGTCTTGGCGGCGAGGAATCCGAGTTGGCTGACGGCGTCGAACGAGTAGGCCTCGGGCACGAAGATGATGTCGAGGCCTGCCTTCTCGAGCTCGGCGACCTCGGCAACGGTCTCGTTGAAGCCATCGCTGTAGTTCAGCATCGTTCCGATGTGCATAGGACTCCTCGTTCGGTGAGCAGCTGGCGCAGCTACTTCAGGTACCTGTTACTGACATTTCACATCGCGACGTTACCGCTCCCTGCGGAACCGATGTTCGTCGGCGCACGTCATAGTGAGAAAGGGGCACATCGAGGGGAAGGCAAGACGTATGAGCGAGGGATTGTCGGTGGATGTGGTCCGCGTACGCGGAGTTGCAGATGCGCTGACTGCATCGGCCGACGCCCTCGGCGCGGCGGTCGACACGGTGGCAGACGCGACCTTCGGTACGTCCGCGGCCGGTCGGAACTACCGCGATCTCGGTGCTGCATACACGCAAGCTCACCTGGGCCTGGGCCGAGCCGTGGCAGCGTGGAAGTCCTCGGTCGAGGACGTCGCCGTTGCCCTCACCTCTGCGATGAACGACTACGAACGTCAGGACGACGCTGCGTCACACGCACTCGAGTTGCGTCGATGACTCCACTTCCCGCTTCGCTGAGTCAGGATTCGTCTATCGACGAGATCCTGGATGCGTACGCGACCGGGCTACTGCACTTCGAGCGATTCCTGCCACTCGTTGCGCGGGTGCCGGGTGGCGAGGGTTTTCCGGAGTACGAGCAGGTGCGCGCGAGGTACGAAGAACAGCGTGGGTTGAACCTCGGCGCGCTCGGCGACGATGCCGATGCAGTGGAAGCGTTGTGTGCGGTACTTCGCGATCATCTCGAAGAACACATTCAGCTGCGCAGAGTTCTGCAGATCCGATGGCACGGCGAGGCAGGCGACGCCGTGCAGACCTATCTCTCGGCCGACCAGGTCGCAGCGTCCGAGTTCCTGGCAACGGTCGAGGACTGCCACCAGTCGATGTCGGCTGCCGTCGATGTTCTTCGCGACGCCGTCACCGACAAGGCCGAACTGTTCGGCGCACTCGACATCCATGCCGTGGAGGGTCGAACCGTCGACGAAATCGACGCGATTCTGCTCGCGTCGGGAATCGAGTGTGTTCCCATCGATCGCGAGTCGGTGTTTCCTCGGCTGGCACCGGCCTTCGGGGACCTGGCGCAGCAGGCTCGCGGTGGAGACGTATCGGACGAGTTCGCAGCTCGAGTGGGTGAGCGATGCAGGAACTGGATCCGCGACCAGTTCCTCCCGAGTATGAAGGCCACCTGCGACGCTGTGCTCGACGCGTGCACGGCGACGGACACGGCCGTGCGAGAGATCCTGGCGTTGATGGTCGACGTCGTGCGCAGCGTGCACAACCCGCCGTTCGGCGATCTCGACGAGGACAGGTGGGCAATCACGCCCAGCGCAGCGGCTGCCGAACCGTGGGCGGTATCCGACTGCCCGCCGACAACGTCCCCGGCGACGTCCCCGGCAGTGGCATCGGGTTCTACGGCTGCGGCAGCCATTCCGGCACCGATAATCGCGGAGCGAAATTCCGACGGGCCCGTGGCTGCGGGAGGTATCGACTCGCTCGGTCCACGTAACACCGACGACGCATCCGGCGTCCGGCCCGGTGAACTCTCCGGACTCGTGGATCGCGTGGTCGCGGAAATCGTGGAGCGAGTGGACGAAGCCCTGGGTGGTGCGGTCCCGGACAACGCGGGTGCTGGCGACCGCAGCGCCGATGACCGCAGTACCGATGACCGCAGTACCGATGACCGCAGTACCGATGACCGCCGTACCGATGACCGCAGTACCTACAAAGACAGTGCCGACGACGACGCGGGTCCGTCCCCGGCAGAACTTCCGGGCGGATCAGCGGTGCAGGATGATCCCGCTGTTCCGCCGAGTGAGTCGGTGCCGTCGGAGCAGTCGGAGCAGTCGTCACCGGCCGTCCCACCGGCAGCCGGGGCCACCGGCGAGCGCGGCCATCTCGAAGCCGAGCTCGATGGGCACAGCGCCCGGATCGCGCTCGAACACGATGGTGCGGTAACGCTCCGGCTCGACACCCCTGGGCTCGGAACACGCTTGTTCGAGTTGAGAATCGGACCGTCCGGCCTACCCGAGATCGTCGAGACACCCGGTGCCGCACAAAGTGTGGACGCACCCGAGCCGTCGATGACCGCGTCGGGACCTGTGCTGCCGGCCGAGCCGCCACCCCCACCGCCACCTGCGCCGGCCGAGCCTGCGCCGCCACCGACACCTGTGTCGGCCGAGCCGGCACCAGCACCGGAACCGCCACCCACCGAGCCAACACCGAGCGGTGAGTCGACCGACGCGATTCCGGACGACGCGATTCCGGACGATGCGCAGCCGCCGTGCGTGCCGGAATCGCTCGTGCCTGAATCGCCCGTGCCTGAATCACCCGTGCCTGAATCACCCGTGCTGGAATCACCCGTGGACGAGTCGGCCGCCCGTCAGAGTTCGGACGAGGAAGCGGCCGGACATGATCCGTCTGCAGAGCAGCATCCGATGTCGGCAGATCGCCCGGGTCCTGGTGTCGAAGCACCCGTTTCGCGCTCCGGTGCCGGCCTGAGTGAGGCCGGGACACTGTGACAGTGGAGAGCGTGTGGCGGCGCGAGCTGCATCGGATACGCGATGAGCACCGGCAGGCCATGGCGCGTGCGGCCGTGGCCATGAGGCAGGCTCAGGTTGCAGCGCCGGTGTCGGGCCGACGTGACTCGGACTCGGCCGCGCAGTCGGACGATTCGCAGTCGGAAGAGGAGCCCGGTCGAGGCTCGGTGTTGCAGCCCGCTCACCTGGACCGGAGAAAGCCTGTACCGCACGTCGTCACCGAGCCGGAGGAACGGCCCCGATCCTGGCTGGTCTGACGTAGGGCGACGTAGAGCAGAATCAGCCTCGACCGAGCAGGGCCTTGATCGACGCGGAGGCCTTGGGCTTGGGCTGGGCGTCGAGCGGTGCGTGCGGATCGACGGCTCTGGTCCCGTCGATCTCACCTGCCGTCCCGGCCAGCTCCTCGTAGTCGGAGTCTCCCGTCAGGTGGAAGAGCAGAAATGCGGTGAGCACCGCTCGGGTGCGCTGCTGGGTCTTGCGATCGGGCTTGTTGATGCCCAAGGCGCCGAGGAGCCGCCTGCCTTCGACGAATCCGTCCGCGGTCGAGCCGTCGACGCGACGCAGGACTGATGGGCCGTGCCAGGCCTGGGCGAGAGCCAGAGAATTATCGGTGAGCGAATCGGCATTCGAGTTGTCTCCGACGACGAGCCCGGGCACGTCCAGTCCTGCGGCGGCGTCCTCGGATGACGGTGCCGTCGGGGCGGGAAACAGTGCGGCGACGGCCTTGATGTCCGATCGCGAGGAGGCAGCGAGTACTGCGGTCCCGGCACCCATCGCGTGGCCTGCAGTGGCGAGTTTCTCGGGATGCACGCTGATGTTGCCCGGTCCCAGCCGTACGCCGGTCATGACGTCCAGCACAGTGCCGAGGTCGGCCGCGAGTCCGCGGTGCGAGGGTACGAGGCCTCGCTCGGTGTCCGGCGCCGCAACGACGATTCCCCAGGACGCCAAGTGCTTCAGTGTGTCGGTGTAATGGTCGGGGCGAAGCATCCAGCCGTGTGCGAAGGCCACGCCGGGCAGGCCGAAGCCCTCGGCCGGTGTGTAGACGACGCCAGGTTGTCCGGCCAGGGCAAGGTTGCCTCGGAGCACCTTGTGCGGGCCACGCTTGGAGAGAGCAGATGCCAGCTTCTTCGGTTTCGCCACGAGAGATGACGCTACCGAACGTGGGCCGGTGACGCGTACGGGGACACGACGACCCGAGCGAATGGGTCGTCCGCGCCTTGCCGAGTACCCTGAACCACCATGTGCGGAATCGTGGGTTATGTCGGCCACCGCCCAGCTCTGGGTGTGGTGGTCGAGGCGCTTCGGCGTATGGAATATCGGGGTTACGACTCTGCGGGAATCGCGATCCTCGACGGCGCGGGTTCGACAGCCGTCGAGCGCAAGGCCGGCCGTTTGGCGAATCTCGAGGCCGAACTGGACGACATCGGCACGGAGACGTTCGTCGGCACAACGGGCATGGGCCACACCCGCTGGGCGACGCATGGCCGTCCCACAGACCGCAACGCTCACCCGCATCGAGACGCGTCCGGAACCGTCGCGGTGGTACACAACGGCATCATCGAGAACTTCGGTCCGCTGCGTGCGGAGCTCGAAGCCGACGGTGTCGAGTTCCTGTCCGACACCGACACCGAGGTAGCGGTCCATCTCGTGTCCCGCGCGTACGCGCAGGGTTCGACCGCGGGTGATTTCGTGGCCAGCGCGAAAGCAGTACTCCGCCGCCTCGAGGGTGCGTTCACCCTGGTGTTCACCCATTCCGATCACGCCGACACGATCGTCGCGGCGCGCCGGTCCACACCATTGGTGTTGGGCGTCGGAGACGGCGAGATGTTCCTCGGTTCCGATGTCGCCGCATTCATCGAGCACACGCGCGATGCCGTCGAACTCGGCCAGGATCAGGTTGTCGTCATCACCGCCGGCGGATACGAGATCAGTGACTTCGAGGGCAACGAGGCGCAGGGGCGTCCGTTCCGAATCGATTGGGATCTGGCGGCCGCCGAGAAGGGCGGTCACGACTACTTCATGCTCAAGGAGATCCAGGAACAGCCGGCCGCCGTGGCCGATACGTTGCTCGGTCATTTCGACAACGGTCGAATCGTGCTCGACGAGCAGCGGCTGTCCGATCAGGAACTGCGCGACGTCGACAAAGTCTTCGTCGTGGCCTGCGGTAGCGCGTACCACTCAGGTCTGCTCGCCAAGTACGCGATCGAGCACTGGACCAGGCTGCCGGTGGAAGTGGAGCTGGCCAGCGAATTCCGCTATCGCGACCCTGTCTTGGACCGATCGACCCTGGTCGTCGCCATCTCGCAGTCGGGGGAGACCGCCGACACTCTCGAGGCCGTGCGGCACGCCAAGGATCAGAAGGCGCGAGTCCTCGCCGTCTGCAACACCAATGGCTCGCAGATTCCGCGCGAAGCCGACGCCGTCCTGTACACCCGGGCGGGTCCGGAGATCGGCGTCGCGTCGACCAAGGCATTCCTCGCGCAGGTGACTGCGAACTACCTGGTCGGTCTCGCTCTGGCACAGGCGCGCGGCACGAAGTACCCCGACGAGGTTGCCCGTGAGTTCGCCGAACTCGAAGCCATGCCCGATTTGGTGCAACGGGTGCTCGAGACGGTCGAGCCGGTCCGAGCGCTCGCGCGAGAGCTGTCGACTTCGTCGACCATCCTGTTCCTCGGCCGACACGTCGGATATCCCGTTGCCCTCGAAGGCGCGCTCAAGCTCAAAGAGCTTGCGTACATGCATGCGGAGGGCTTCGCGGCGGGCGAGCTCAAGCACGGCCCGATCGCACTGATCGAGGACGGTGTCCCGGTGATCATCGTGATGCCCTCGCCGAAGGGGCGCGCGGTGCTGCACTCGAAGATGCTGAGCAACATTCGTGAGATCCAGGCGCGCGGTGCTCGCACCGTCGTCATCGCGGAGGAAGGTGACGAGGCAGTACGGCCTTTCGCCGACAACTTGATCGAGATTCCGGCTGCCTCGACGCTGTTACAACCGTTGCTCTCGACGATCCCGCTGCAGGTGTTCGCGGCCGAGGTTGCTCAGGCCCGTGGCTACGACGTGGACAAGCCGCGCAACCTGGCCAAGTCCGTCACCGTCGAGTAGGCCTCGGTATGCGCGGCTACTACACACCTGAGCAGATTCGCAAAGCCGAAGTGCCGCTGCTGAAGTCCCTGCCGAACGGCGTTCTCATGCGCCGCGCCGCCTACGGATTGGCTGCCGTCGTGGCGGCCGAACTCGCGGAGCGTACGGGTGGCGTGATGGGACGGCGCGTCACAATTCTGGTGGGCACGGGCGACAACGGCGGCGACGGTCTGTGGGCCGGGGCATACTTGCGTCGACGGGGAGTCTCGGTGTCTGCGCTCCTGTTCGACCCGGCGCGTGCGCATCCGGAAGGGCTTGCAGCACTGCGTGCGTCGGGCGGTCGAGTGGTGACCGAGTGCGGACCTGCCGACATCGTGGTCGACGCCATCGTGGGGATTTCCGGTAAAGGTCCGCTACGGCCCGATGCCGCTGCGGTGGTCGAGCGAATCACCGCGCCCATCGTGGCCGTCGACGTTCCGAGCGGAGTCGATGCCGAAACCGGTGCCGCACCGGGACCGGCGGTGACGGCCGATGTGACCGTCACCTTCGGTGCCCGCAAGCCCGTGCACGTTCTCGCCGTACCTCGTTGTGGCCGAATCGAACCGATCGACATCGGGTTGACGCTGACGGATCCGGCAGTCCGATCGTTCGAGCCGCGCGACGTGGGGGAGCTCTGGCCGATTCCGACAGCGACGGACGACAAGTATTCGCAGGGTGTCGTGGGCATCCTGGCCGGAAGCGACACGTACCCCGGTGCGGCACTGCTCTGCGTGCGAGCCGCGGTGGCGGCCACCTCCGGAATGGTTCGCTATGTGGGAAGTGCTGGTGCAGAGGTGGTTTCGCACTGCCCCGAGGTGGTCACCGCCCCCGATCTCGACGCCGCTGGGAGAGTGCAAGCGTGGGTGGTCGGTCCCGGTTTCGGGACCGGCGAGCAGTCGGAGGGCGTCGTACGCAGGGTCCTGGAATCGGACCTTCCGGTCGTCGTCGATGCAGATGCGTTGACGATCCTCGCGCGTCATCCCCACTGGGCCACCGGACGGACCGCGCCTACTCTGTTGACCCCGCATGCAGGCGAATTCGCCCGGTTGACCGGATCGGAGCTGGGGCCGGATCGGGTGGGAGCGGTGCGCGATCTCGCCGCACGCTGGGGTGTGACGGTGCTGCTCAAGGGACGCGCGACGGTCATCGCCGATGCCGACGGCACCACTTTCGTCAGCGACGCGGGGGGATCGGCCGCATCGACCGCCGGATCCGGTGACGTTCTCTCCGGCATCCTCGGAGCCTTGCTCGCGTCGGGAATGGCTCCCTCCACTGCGGCCGCCTGCGGGACCCGGGTGCACGCGCTGGCCGCAGCCCACGCTGCACACGGTGCCGGCGGGGAGTTCGCAGCACCTGTCTCGGCGAGTCCGCTGTGCGCGTCCATCTCGGATGCCATCCGTACCGTGCGCTCACTCACAGAGGTAGCCGGATAGTTCGAGCCCCACTCCGGGCACCGAGTGTGTCAGGAGTTGTGGCACCCTGATCCGTCGTTTTGCCGCCGCGGATGGCACTATCGAATGTTGTGAGTAACGGCGGTGGTGACGAGAGGATCGATTCGGGCGCGGTGGCGTCCGTCGACCTCGACGCGGTCGGCCACAACGTTCGTCTGTTGCGCCAGTTCGCAGGCGATGCTGCCGTGATGGCGGTGCTGAAGGCCGACGGGTACAACCACGGTGCCGTCGAGGTCGCACACGCAGCTGTGGAAGCAGGAGTGCAGGAACTCGGCGTCACGACCATCGGCGAGGCCCTCGAACTGCGGGCCGCGGGGATCGGCGTTCCGGTGCTGGCGTGGTTGCACCGAACCGATTCCGATTACGACGCCGCGATCGCCGCCCAGGTGGGTATCGGGGTGTCCACTGCCGCGCAGCTCGACGCCGTGGTGGCAGCGGCTCGTCGAGTCGGTCGCACGGCCGACCTCTCGCTCAAGATCGATACCGGGCTCAATCGCAACGGCGTTGCGGAAGAAGAACTCGACGTCGTTCTCGACGCGACTGCGGCCGCCGTCGCAGAGGGCGTTGTTCACCTGACCGGCATGTTCTCGCACCTGGCCTGCTCCGACGAACCGGAGCACCCGGCCAACGACGCACAGGCCGACCGACTTCGTGACGCCGTGCATCGCGCCACCCGACGCGGCGCGCCTCCCGCCGTCGTTCATCTGTCCAACTCGGCTGCCACGTTGACCAGACCCGATCTTCGATTCGACATGGTCCGTCCGGGTATTGCCCTGTACGGTTTGTCGCCCGTACCGCAGTTGGGGAAGTTCGGCCTGCGCCCGGTGATGACCGTGTCGGCTCAGGTGACGAACATCAAGAAGGTGAGCGAAGGGGAGTCCGTGTCCTATGGATACACCTGGACCGCCCCGGCCGACACCGTGGTTGCACTCATTGCTCTCGGATACGCCGACGGTGTGGTGCGCCGACTCAGCGGGCAGTTCGAGGTGACGATCGCAGGTCGGCGGTTTCCGTCAGTGGGCAGAGTCTGCATGGACCAATTCGTCATCGACCTCGGCGGCGACGGCTCGGGTGTCGCGCTCGGCGACGAGGCACTACTGTTCGGGCCAGGGGACAGGGGAGAGGCGCACGCCCAGGATTGGGCAGATGCGCTCGACACGATCAGCTACGAGGTCGTCACCGGCATTCGTGGACGTGTGCGACGACGGTTCGTCGGCGCGCGCTCAGGGGAGGCGACGGAATAGACCATGCTCGGACTGCTGGAAAGTATTGCAATCGTGGTGCGCGAGACGGCGTTTCGATCCAACAAGGATCCGCTGGCCACCGAGAACCTCGATCTCATGAACGCCGACCGCGGCAGTATCGTCACCGCCGACGACGGGGTGCCCCTGGCGGTGCGCGAAGTCGGCCCGAGTGACGCCGAGCTGACCGTGATCTTCGTGCACGGTTACTGTCTGCGCACGTCTTCCTGGCACTTTCAACGTCGTGTACTCGAACAGCAGTGGGGTTCGAGGGTGCGGATGGTCTTCTACGACCAGCGCGGTCACGGTCGCTCGGGGGTGCCGAGTCCGGACAGTTGCACCATCGGCCAACTCGGCCTCGATCTCGACGCAGTGATCCGCTCGGTGGTGCCCAAGGGGCGCATCGTCCTCGTCGGTCACTCGATGGGCGGCATGTCGATTCTGTCCATGGCGCGGCAACGGTCGGACGTGCTCCGTCAACGAGTCATCGGCGCGGTTCTCATTTCGACGACAGCGGCCGGTCTGGCGCAATCCGGCGTCGGTCGCAGTCTGCAGAATCCGGCAGTCGACGCCTTTCGCCTGGCTGTTCGGACCTCACCCGGTTTCGTCCAGTTCGGCCGCGGAGCCGTGCGCGCTCTCATCTCACCGATACTGCGCGCGGCGTCGTACGGGACCCGGGTTTCTCCACGGCTGGTGGCGTTCTCCCAATCCATGATCGACGACACATCCGTCGTCACGATCGTCAATTTCCTCGAGACCCTGGAGCTGCACGACGAGTCGGAGGCCCTTGCAGAATTCGAGAACATCCCGGTGTCGGTGGTGTGCGGCGACGAGGATTGGATCATCCCGTTCGCCAGTTCCGAGGCGTTGGCGGCGGCTCTCCCGCGATCGGAGATGGTGCGCGTCCGGCAGGGCGGACATCTGGTTCAACTCGAGTTTCCGGAGCAGGTCAACGGGGCGATACTGCGACTGGTGGACCGGGCGGCGGAAGCCTCGGGCAAAAAGCGGCGGTGGGGTGTTGTCTGACGTGCCGCTCGCCTTGCCGGCAGACGCCGAGTTGGCCACTGCCGCAGATACTGCCGAGTTCGGCGCACGGCTGGCGAACGTTCTGGTGGCGGGCGATCTGGTGATCCTCGACGGTCCGTTGGGCGCAGGAAAGACGGCAATGACCAAGGGTATTGCGGCAGGACTCGGCGTGCAGGGCCGGGTGACGTCGCCTACGTTCGTCATTGCCCGCGAGCATCGACCCGGGCCGCGTCCCCACGGTTTACCGCCGGTTGCGCTCGTGCACGTCGATGCCTATCGGCTCGGAATGACGGGACAGTCCGCCCTCGACGAACTCGATGCGCTGGACCTCGACACCGACCTCACCGATGCGGTGGTCGTGGTCGAGTGGGGTGAGGGATTGGTCGAGAAGCTGACGGACGGACACGTCTCTGTTCGGTTGATGCGCGATCCGGAATCGGATGTTCGACGCGTGACCGCTCGTCGTATCGGCGGTGCCCCGGCCGTCCCGCTGTCCGGACCCGACCCCGACATGCGCGGAGTGTCGTAGCGAAGTCGGCACTTGCGCGCACCACGGGAGTGCGTGCGCGAACGCGCGGACGCGTAACCTGAACCCTCGTGCTTGTACTTGCCGTCGACACCTCGACCCCCGCCGTCACCGCAGGTGTGGTGCGCCTGGCGGAGGGTGCCGGTGACCCGATCGAGACTCTGGCCACGCGAATTCGGGTGGATGCGCGATCGCACGCGGAGATCCTGACGCCCAATATCCTGGAGTGTCTCACCGACGCCCACATCACCGCGGCCGATCTCGATGCCGTCGTCGTAGGCGTGGGCCCCGGTCCCTACACCGGACTGCGAGTGGGCATGGCGACGGCCGCCGCGTTCGGTGATGCACTCGGCGTACCGGTCCACGGGGTCTGCAGCCTCGACGCCATCGCGGCCGATGTCGCAGAGCCCGGATCCCTTCTGGTGGTGACCGATGCACGTCGTCGCGAAATCTATTGGGCACGGTACGAAGCCGGAGTGCGCACCGCGGGTCCCGACGTTCTCGCCCCCGCCGAACTCGACCACCTCGGTGTCGATGCTATAGCCGGTTCCGCTCCACACGCCGCGCAATTCGATCTTCCGGTTCGCGATGTTCAGGCACCGTCGCCGGCCGGTCTGCTCCGGGTTGCGGTGGCCGACATCGCGAGCGGAATCCCCCCGGGTCCGCTCGTCCCGCTGTACCTGCGCCGCCCCGACGCCAAGACGCTCGACGAGCGCGCCGCAGCGAAGGCTCGGCAATGACCGCGTCGATCGAGCCCATGACCGCGCAGGATGCTCCCCGGTGCGCGTACCTCGAGACCGTTCTCTTCGAGGGCGACGACCCGTGGTCCGCGGATGCATTCATCGCGGAACTCGCTGCACCGCACAATCATTACGTGACCGCGCGGGAAGACGGTGAGGTCGTAGGCTATGCAGGCATCTCTCTGCTGGGCAAACCGAGTCGGGGTGCGTTCGTGGTCGGTGAATCCGAGGTGCACACCATAGGAGTGGACCCGACTCATCATCGCCGCGGTATCGGCGGTCGGCTGCTCGGCGAATTGCTTCGCGCCGCCGACGAGCACGGAGGACCGGTCTTTCTCGAGGTTCGCACCGACAACGAGCCTGCCATCGAGTTGTATCGACGCGAAGGATTCGAGATCGTGGGCACCAGAGCGAAGTACTACCAGCCGAGTGGAGCCGACGCCTTCACCATGCGTCGGCCCGTACGAACCGAAGGATCCGCCCGATGATCGTCATGGGTATCGAGAGTTCCTGCGACGAAACCGGGGTCGGAATCGTCCGGTGGAACGACGGACAGTGCGAGCTGTTGGCGGACGAGGTGGCATCGAGTGTCGACGAGCATGCGCGCTACGGCGGAGTGGTGCCCGAGGTGGCGTCACGGGCGCACCTCGAAGCCATCGTTCCGACCATGCGGCGCGCGCTGGCGGCCGCGGACATCGATCGTCCCGACGCCGTCGCGGTGACGATCGGGCCGGGATTGGCCGGCGCACTACTGGTCGGGGTCGCTGCGGCCAAGGCCTATGCCGCAGCCTGGGGTGTGCCCTTCTATGCGGTGAACCATCTCGGTGGACACGTCGCGGTCGACACGCTCGAACACGGTCCTATGCCGTCGTGTGTTGCCCTGTTGGTGTCCGGCGGACACACGCATCTACTGCACGTCGACAACCTCTCGAAGCCGATCGCCGAGCTCGGTACGACGGTCGACGACGCTGCGGGCGAGGCCTTCGACAAGGTGGCGAGACTACTCGGATTGGGGTATCCGGGCGGACCCGCTCTGGATAATGCTGCGCGGCTGGGTGATCCGACCGCAATCGCGTTTCCCCGCGGAATGACCGGCCCGCGCGACGCCCGGTACGACTTCTCGTTCTCCGGAGTCAAAACCGCGGTCGCCAGATTCGTCGAGGCCAGGCAACGCGCCGGAGATGCTGTGCCGGTGGCGGATATCGCTGCATCGTTCCAGGAGTCCGTCGCCGATGTACTGACGATGAAAGCCGTTCGTGCGGCAACCGACGTCGATGTCGACACGATCGTCCTGGGCGGGGGTGCGACCGCCAACTCGCGCATTCGATCGTTGATCGAAAGTCGTTGTACCGAGCAAGGTTTGACATTGAGGATCCCGAAGCCGCGGCTGTGTACGGACAACGGAGTCATGATCGCAGCTCTGGGCGCCCACCTCGTCGCAGGCGGGGCTGTGCCGTCCGCGCTCACCGCCGTGACCGACCCCGGGCTGTCGGTCGCGACCAGTCAGGTGCCCGGCTGAGGGGTCTGTGTCACGGACCCCGCGGGCTCTGTCATCGACTCGGTGGATGAGCGTGGCGCGGTGGTCAGGCCCGACTCCTCGGGCGTCGAAACCGGCGGAGACCACACCGTGGGCGGCGCAGTCAGCTCCGGCGTCGGTGCCGAAGCGCCGGTGTCGGTGGTCGGAATGCTGATCGACTCGGTCGGTACCGGGGTGTACTCGGGGGTCGATTCGGGGGTCGGTTCGGGCGTCGGTTGGGTGCTGATCGGGGCGGACTCGCTGGGCTCCGGAGAACTCTCCGGCTCGGATGGCGGGGTAGGAACCGTGGTTGCTGCGGGAGGCGGTTCCAGTGAGGGTCCGGGCCTGTCGCCGGGAGATGGAACGACCGATGTGGGGTCGATCGGCCACTCGATCGACGGCAGATCGGGTGCCGGACGCAGCGTCGGCGTGGTGGTCGGCGGGGCGGAGGAGGTCACCCGCGCCGACGATCCGGTGGAATCGAACGAGGTCGGGGGTGCGTCCGAACGCTCCCCGGTAGTACGTCCCGGCGTCGGTGACTGGTTTCCGGTCGCGACACCCTCTGCGACAGGCAGATCGACATCGGTTGCTGTGTCGGCAGCGGACTCCGCGACACTCCCGACCGGTGAGACACCGGGGTCGTCGGCAGGGGTCATCGTCTGCACGCCGTAGGCGAGCACCAACCCACCCGCCACGACGGCGGCGGCGATGGCACCGGAGTATCGACTCACCCGGCGTGCGGTGGTGTGCGTCGCCGGCACGAGGCGGTAGGCGTAAGCGTCCGACGAAGCGGCGACAGTGGCCACCCCGACGGCCAGAACGGCATCGGGCTCCGGTAGTCGTATCACCGGAACCTGGAACCGGTCACCGAGCGTGGCGGCCAGCAGGGGGATCTGCGCTCCGCCGCCGATCACGACGATGGCCTCGGGTTGCTCGGCACTGTCACCGAACACCCCACGAGCGAACTGAGCTGCCGTATCGAAGATCGGTGTCGCGGCTGTATCGAAGGCATCTCGAGTGACAGTCAGTGGTAGTCCGGTGTAACGCTCGATCCGGACATCGTCCTCGCGGGTGAGCTGCTCCTTGATCGATCGGTAGCGCGCCGACCCGATTCCGCGGTCGTCTCGAATGTCGTCTCGAAGGTTGTCGCGGGTCATGTCCTGGACGAGATTCTTGACGAGCGAATCCAGTGCGTTGCCGCTGACGACGTCGGACCGGCCCTGCGCCGACACCGTTCCGGTGGTTCGGTCGGTGACAGTGACCGACAGGCCGGACGCTCCGAGGTCGATCAGGGCGATCGAGTCGTAGCCGTCGACCAGGCCGGTCGTGGTCAGGTGCGCGAGGGCGGCTGCCGACTCGGGCACCAGTCGGACCTCGCGTGTGGTGTGCATGAATGCGCTGCGGATTTCTGCAGCGTGGTCCTCGGAGCGGTACGTGACGGCTATCGCGTCGGGAGACCTGTGTCCGGGAATCATCGATGTCATGAGTTCGATGGCGGAGGTGACGAGGTCGCCCATATCGGCGTTGGCTTGGCGATCGGCCGAAACGGTGCGGTATTCCACCGTGCGACTGCCGTCGAAGTCGACAGTGACGAGGGCAGCGCACACGACTTCGGACCCGGTGGACACTCCGACTCCTACCCGCATTGTGCACCTCCCGCCCCTGATTGCCTGTCCGGTTCGACCGTTCTCTCGTCACATGTCGCGACAATGCTGTCGATCGTTATCGTTCGGACAGCCCCGTTATCGTAACGTTACTTGCCGCTCGTACGCGAACGCTATATTCCTTACCGTTGGATATAGGGCAGGCGCTGAGGTCCTTCTACCTGGTATTTCATCGAAAACGAACGCAGGGCGAAATGCATCGGAATAGGCGGTGGAATTCGGGCGTTTCGGGTCCTGAATTCTTCCTTCATCGATTGATTCGATACCGAGAAACCGATGTGGCCCTACCTCAGCGGACCGGCCGAATCGGCGCTGTTCCGAATCTGGCGAACCCAGCCCTTGAGTGCTGGCACTCTCGTGTATAGAGTGCTAGTTGGCATCGAGCGAGTCCCGGCACCCGCGACGACGGGAACGAGTTCGAGCCGTGTTTGTCAGGACCGCACGAGAAGTACTTACACACAGCTGTCCGGGGATCCGACCCCGGGCGCGTACCCCATAACTTTGGAGGGCTCAACGTGGCGAGCGTGAAAATCAAGCCGCTCGAGGACAAGATCCTCGTCCAGGCCAACGAGGCCGAGACGACGACCGCCTCCGGTCTGGTCATCCCCGACACAGCCAAGGAGAAGCCCCAGGAAGGCACCGTCGTCGCCGTCGGCGAAGGCCGTGTCACTGAAAAGGGCAACCGCATCCCGGTCGACGTCAAAGAAGGTGACACCGTCATCTACAGCAAGTACGGCGGCACCGAGATCAAGTACGCCGGCGAGGAGTACTTGATTCTGTCCGCACGCGACGTGCTGGCAGTCATCGCCAAGTAGGCCACAACGCACCCCGCCCCGGAAGCCGATCTCGTGTCGGTCCCGGGGCGGTGTGCGTTCGATCGAGTTTCTTTACTCGAAGGAGTAACACCGAAACATGGCAAAGCAAATCCAATTCAACGAGGAAGCGCGCCGATCACTCGAGCGCGGCGTCGACAAGCTTGCCGACGCAGTCAAGGTCACTCTCGGACCGCGAGGACGTCACGTCGTTCTGGCCAAGGCCTTCGGCGGACCCACCGTCACCAACGACGGTGTGTCGATCGCTCGTGAGATCGACCTCGAGGATCCATTCGAAAATCTGGGCGCACAGCTGGTCAAGAGTGTCGCCACCAAGACCAACGACGTCGCAGGAGATGGAACCACCACCGCGACCGTCCTTGCGCAGGCTCTCGTGCGGGGCGGACTGAAGAACATCGCTGCCGGTGCGAACCCGATCGCACTGGGTGTCGGGATCTCCAAGGCCGCAGACAAGGTCGCCGAAGCTCTGCTCGCCGCCGCTACTCCGGTCGAGGGCAAGCAGGCCATCGCTCAGGTCGCGACCGTGTCCTCACGCGATCCCGAGATCGGCGAACTCGTCGGTGAGGCGCTCACTCGCGTCGGAGCCGACGGCGTCGTCACTGTCGAAGAGTCTTCGACGTTGCTCACGGAACTGTCGGTCACCGAAGGCGTGCAGTTCGACAAGGGCTACCTCTCGCCGTACTTCGTCACCGATGTCGATACGCAGGAAGCCGTTCTCGAAGATGCGTACGTCCTGCTGTACCGCGAGAAGATCACTTCGCTTCCGGACTTCCTTCCCCTCCTGGAGAAGGTGGCCGAGAGCGGCAAGCCGTTGCTCATCCTCGCCGAGGACACCGAGGGCGAAGTACTTTCGACGCTCGTCGTCAACTCGATCCGCAAGACCATCAAGGCCGTTGCTGTCAAGGCACCGTTCTTCGGTGACCGCCGTAAGGCATTCCTGGACGACCTCGCCGTCGTGACGGCCGGACAGGTCATCACTGCCGATGTCGGTCTGAGCCTGAAGGAAGCCGGACTCGAGCTCCTCGGGCGCGCCCGCCGCGTGGTCGTCACCAAGGACGACACGACCATCGTCGACGGTGCCGGTTCTCAGGAGGACATCGATGCTCGCGTCGGCCAGTTGCGACGCGAGATCGAGAACACCGAGTCCGAGTGGGATCGCGAGAAGCTCGAAGAGCGTCTGGCGAAGCTCTCCGGCGGCATCGCCGTCATCAAGGTCGGCGCAGCCACCGAGACCGAGCTCAAGGAACGCAAGTTCCGTGTCGACGACGCAGTGGCAGCAGCCAAGGCAGCCGTCGAGGAGGGCATCGTCCCCGGCGGCGGCTCCGGTCTGACACAGGCAGCGTTGTCGTTGGCCGACGATCTGGGCCTGACCGGCGACGAAGCGACCGGTGTCGCCGTGGTGCGCAACGCGCTGAACGCGCCGCTGTTCTGGATCGCCACCAACGCCGGCATCGATGGTTCCGTCGTTGTCAGCAAGGTCGCCGAGTTGCCGAAGGGCCACGGATTCAACGCCGCGACCTTGACGTACGGCGACCTGCTGGCAGACGGCGTCGTCGATCCGGTGAAGGTGACCCGTTCCGCTGTCGTCAATGCCGCATCCGTGGCACGGATGATCCTGACGACCGAGAGCTCGATCGTGGAGAAGCCGGAAGAGGCCGTAGAGCCTGCTGCCGGTCACGGTCACGCTCACTGACGTTCGGTACTACGACGAAGCCCCCAACCCGTGTCGGGTTGGGGGCTTCGTTGTGTCTGCAGTCGTGAGGAGCGCGCTGATTACACCGCGATACGGCGACGGTTGTGACGAGCATGGAGCTCTCGCTCGGTTTCGGACATCCCGCCCCAGATGCCGTACGGCTCGCTGACGTTGAGTGCGTGCGTGCGGCACTGTGCGAGGACGGGGCAGCTGCGGCACATTTCCTTGGCTCGCATTTCGCGCTGCGCCCGTGCGCGGCCCCGCTCGCCGTCCGGGTGGAAGAACATGGACGAGTCGACCCCACGGCAGAGGCCGTGCATCTGCCAATCCCAAATATCGGCGTTCGGCCCAGGGAGGTGATTCGGCTGCGGCATGGAAACTCCTAGGGTGAAGTGGCTTCTCGGATTCGTGATCCGAATGCCGACAACGTTATGTGCGTCGAGGAAATCGAGTCAATAGTTCTCCATCGTGGGCAAATGCATAGTTACGAGGCCAAGAATTAACACGCGCGATATTTACTTGGACCTCACCGCGTGCGTGTCCTTCCTGTTGAAGAATTCGCCGACAGGAGGGACGATAGGTGGGGCTTTACCTGGTCTGCCGCCGCGTGACCGCTGCATTTCGGTGCGGTGCACTACCACTTCGTGAGACGAGCGATCTTGGTTTCTGCTGCTCAGCGGGTTGTGGTGGTACCAACGACCCGTCCGCTGCGGTCGGTTCGATCGGCGTCACCGGTGGGGGCGTGACGGACGAAGTTGCGCGAAGACTGTCTCGCTTCCGGCGTGATTCGGGTCGGTGGATCACGCGGTGACCGCACACTTTTCGCTACACGATTCGCCGGTTCGCTACGCCGTTTAACCTATTCGCCACACAATGTTCAGACCGTCGTTTCCTGGACGGACTTCTTTCACATTGTTAATTCCTTGATAACTGCAATTCGGACGGGAACGCCGGACCGCATCCGGTAGCGAGAGTCAGTTGTCCGGGCGATCGGTCGGAGGCGTTCGAGCAAGGCTCTACCCTTGGGTTGTGCCACCAGAGCTGAGCTCGCGCAGCGGAGGGTCCTCCGCGCTTTTCGACGTCGCCTTCGGCTCCGCCCCGGGCCGATTCCCGCTCCCCGCGGCGTCCGATCCGTACGAGAGCTGGTACCGCAGTGTGGCGTTGGCCGGCCAAGGTCGATACAGCGCGGCAGACGTCGAGCTGCG
The DNA here is from genome assembly GCF_044542515.1 of Rhodococcus sp. NPDC078407. Lineage (NCBI taxonomy): Bacteria > Bacillati > Actinomycetota > Actinomycetes > Mycobacteriales > Nocardiaceae > Rhodococcus > Rhodococcus sp. NPDC078407. The sequence continues at coordinate 71,934 of NZ_JBITUQ010000013.1, forward strand.
TCGCTACCGGCCGGGTAGCTCGGAGCTGGGATCGTTGCACGCATCGACCAGAGCCTCATGGCTACGCCAAGTCGGTCGACACGAACGGGCTCGCCGTTTCGACGGCGCGGCAGTCGTTCTCATCGGGTTGACGGGGCCTGCGCGGTCGACGGCCACGGCCGAGGCGCGCAGCGACGCACTCGTCGGTTTGGCCGCCGATGCGTTGGGCACCGGGCGGTTCGGCTTGGCGCAGACCCTCCTCGCTCGAGGCGAGGAGCACCGGAAGGGGCCTGACTGCGGGGAGCTGTGGCGTCCGGCCTTGCGGGCCGCATGGGTGGCCGCGGAACTGGCAATGATGCGCGGTGACGGGCCGACAGCCCTCCGACACGCCGAATCCGCATCAGCTCTGGCCAACGATGCCGATTCGTTACGACACCGCATCAAGACGGACCTCGTACTGGCGGCGGCACTGAGCTGCGCGGGGCAGACCGAGCGCGCGCACGACGCGGCGCGTCAGGTGGCCGGCGCTGCGGCGATGCATGGTCTGCTGCCGTTGCGCTGGGCCGCGACAATGCTGTGCGAAGGAACCGGAAACGTCGACGCCGGGATGATCGGATCCGTCGATCTGGCGGCCGTGATCGATCGTCGGGGTGGTTCGTCGGTCGACTGACCAGGACTGCGGTGCAACACGGACCGAGTGGTTCGGTTGGTGCGGGGTGGTGTCGCTATCCTTGGTCACGTTCCACCACCACGTGGAAGCGCTCCCAGGCGGGTGCGTACCTGTAACGCGGGGAAAATAGTCGACGATGAACACAGCGGGTGAGGAGTTGGACTCTTTCGTCGTTGCCGCAGCGCAAGGCGATCGACTGGCTCTGTCCCGGGTCTTGGAATTCATCCGACCACTTGTAGTCCGGTACTGCCGGGCTCGAGTCGGTTCGGCTGAGCGTGGTCAGCTATCGGCCGACGACGTGGCGCAGGAGGTCTGTTTGGCAGTGATGACCGCCTTGCCGCGTTACCAGGACCAAGGTCGTCCGTTCATGGCATTCGTGTACGGCATCGCGGCTCACAAAGTCGCCGATGCCCATCGCAGCGCCTCGCGTAACAAATCGGACCCGGCCGCCGAAGTACCAGATGTCGTGTCGATGGAACACGGACCGGAGCAACGAGCTCTCGAATCCGAGTCGAGTCGTCAGATGACTGCACTGCTGGACACCTTGCCCGCTAAGCACCGCGAAATTCTGGTGCTCCGACTCATCGTCGGATTGTCGGCCGAGGAAACAGCGGCGGCAGTCGGCAGCACTGCAGGCGCTATCCGCGTGGCTCAGCACCGAGCTATCGCAAAACTGAAGAACGAAGTTGTGAGAGCAGGTGAAATGTATGGCTAGGGACAATGGTCACGGTGGCTCCGGTGAGACCCCGCGTCGCGGTATCTCGCGAATCGGTGAGCACGTGAACCCCACTGGACCGAAGCAGAACGATCCCTATGCCGACATCGGTGCAGACGGTGGTCCGGTGGACCTCGTCGCCGTACGGCGTGACGATGCGTTCATCGACGCGATCAGCGGTGACGGACCGATCGCTACCGATGACGCGGACGAGTACCAACTGGCCCTTCTCCTCGCCAACTGGCGAGCAGACGTGGTGACGCCGGCGATGCCCGCCGGCCCCTCGCTCGAGGTCGTCGTGGCCTCGGTGGAACGCGAGAAGCTCGCCGCCGACATGGCCCGATCGAGTTCGGCCAACCGTGGTGGACGAATGCGTTTGTTGCGTCCCATCGCCGGTGCCGCAGCCGCGATCGCCGTCGTGATGGGTGGTCTGGTGGTCATCTCGTACAACTCGACACCGGACGACCCGCTGTGGAGCGTCAAGTCCGTCGTATTCTCCGAGCAGGCCGATTCGACTGTGGCGCAGATCGATACGACGTCCAAGCTGCAAGAGGCCGAAGAGCTCATCTCGTCGGGCGACACCACTGCCGCACGCGCACTGTTGGACGGCGCGTCGAACAGCAGTTCCGCTGTGCTCGACGACAGCCAGCGCGCCGAACTCGACCAATGGCTGGCCCGACTGATGCAGGAACTACAGGCCCTGACGGTGCCTGCGACTGTTCTGCCCCCGGCTCCGATTCTTCCGGCTCCGGTCCCCAGCCCGGAAGTCCTCGCACCGCAGGCTCCGGTGGACTCGGTCACGCCCGATGTAACGGGCGTACCGACAACTCCGGCTCCGACAACGACCGCGCCCGAGGTTCCGCCCACCACGACGACTCCGAGTCCCACAACGACCACGGATATCACACCGACGGTGCTCGATGAGCCCGATCAGCCGACTGCAACTGCCGGCGGTAGCACCTCGTCGGAGAACCGCGACCGCATGTCGGTTCCCTCCGGCGGAAGCTGACAGCGTTCTTCCATCCAGCTCCAACAACGAAGAAGCCCGACACGATTCTCGTGTCGGGCTTCTTCGTTGTGCAGTGTCGGTGAGTCAGCTGTCGAATCCGTCGCCGTGCATGGCGTCGTTCATGGACGCATCAGCGAAGCCGCGGCAGTAGTCCCAGGTCACGTACGCATGGGGAACCGGGTCGTACGCCGGCTCGTGGGGTCGAACTGTGCCGTCGACCAGCAGCTGCAACAGGTTTGCGCGAAGCATGTCCCAGTCGTGGTAGTGGTCCTGCTGGCAATCCTCGCAGCACACCACCAAGCCGCGGATGCCACGGTGGCCGAGTAGTGCTTCGTAGACCGCAAGGTCCGCCAGGTCTTCCTCGACGGCCAGCCTCTCCTGAGGATCCAGGGGCTGGCCCGGCTCGATGGCGTCGAGGGCGGCCGACGGGTCGGCTGGGTCTCCGGCGAAGGGGTCCGGGGGTAAACCGGGAGGCAGTTGATCGCGCACGCCTCCACGGTACGCAGGATTGGGTGGTCTGCGCCAGCCGTTCGAATGCGACATGCCGGACGCGGATGCTGACCGCTGTCACCGATTGCCGAGATTTCCGGGCCCCGGGCAGGCCGTAGTGGGAGGCATTCGCACTGGTTGTGCCCTAGCCGATACCATGGTTCACGGCGCTGAACAGATGAGTGCAAGTGCCGAAACTCCATCCGTTCTCCAATCCCGCACAGCGGTGCGCCTGCGAGCTTTCACCGGCCGCACGTCGCGCCGAAGTGCAACCAGGCTCTAGGGAGGGCCAGATTCGCATGAGTAGTCCCGGAGCCCACGTCCGCACAGGCGGCGACGATCCCAACAAGGTCGCGATGCTCGGCCTCACGTTCGACGACGTCCTGCTGCTGCCGGCCGCTTCGGATCTGATACCCAGCTCGGTCGACACGTCCAGCCAGATCACTCGCGAGATTCGCTTGCGGGTGCCGCTGGTCAGCTCCGCCATGGACACCGTCACCGAAGCGCGGATGGCCATCGCGATGGCGCGCGCCGGCGGCATGGGGGTGCTGCACCGCAACCTGTCGCTGCAGGATCAGGCGTCGCAGGTGGAGACCGTCAAGCGCTCCGAAGCCGGCATGGTCACCGACCCGGTCACGTGCAAGCCCACCGATTCGTTGGCCGAGGTCGACGCCATGTGTGCGCGCTTCCGTATCTCGGGATTGCCCGTCACCGACGAGACCGGCGCGCTCGTCGGCATCATCACCAACCGCGACATGCGCTTCGAGGTCGATCAGAACCGCCGCGTCGCCGATGTCATGACCAAGGCACCGCTCATCACCGCGCAGGAGGGCGTCACCGCCGAGGCGGCCCTCGGCCTGCTGCGTCGCCACAAGATCGAGAAGCTTCCGATCGTGGACGGCAAAGGCGCACTCACCGGTTTGATCACGGTCAAGGACTTCGTCAAGACCGAGCAGCATCCCAATGCGACCAAGGACCGTGACGGACGTTTGCTCGTCGGTGCCGCGGTGGGCGTCGGACAGGACGCGTGGGCTCGTTCGATGGCGTTGACCGACGCCGGCGTCGACGTCGTCATCGTCGACACCGCGCACGGCCACAATGCGCAGGTGCTCGAGATGGTCAGCAAGCTCAAGGCCGAGGTCGGCGATCGAGTTCAGGTCGTCGGCGGAAACGTCGCCACCCGCGCAGGTGCACTGGCTCTCGTCGAGGCGGGTGCGGATGCCGTGAAGGTCGGCGTCGGCCCGGGATCCATCTGCACCACCCGAGTGGTCGCAGGCGTCGGTGCCCCGCAGATCACTGCCATCCTCGAAGCCGTCGCCGCATGCAAGCCGCACGGCGTTCCGGTCATCGCCGACGGCGGGATGCAGTTCTCCGGTGACATCGCGAAGGCGCTCGCAGCCGGTGCGTCGACCGCCATGCTCGGATCGTTGCTGGCCGGAACGGCCGAGTCTCCCGGAGAGCTGATTCTCGTGGGCGGCAAGCAGTTCAAGAGTTACCGCGGCATGGGTTCTCTCGGTGCGATGCAGGGACGCGGGGGAGCCAAGTCGTTCTCCAAGGACCGCTACTTCCAGGACGACGTGTTGGCCGAGGACAAGTTGGTGCCCGAGGGCATCGAAGGTCGCGTCCCGTACCGCGGACCGCTGAATCAGGTCATTCACCAGCTCACCGGTGGTCTGCGAGCGGCGATGGGCTACACCGGATCCAATTCGATCGAAGACCTGCAGCAGGCTCAGTTCGTGCAGATCACTGCGGCCGGGCTCAAGGAGAGCCATCCGCACGACATCACGATGACCGCAGAGGCTCCGAACTACACCACCCGATAGTCGAATCGGCTGAACTCGGCCGACTCGATTCGCTCTCGAAGTAGAAAGGTGCGCGCGTGCGCGACCTCGTTGAAATCGGCATGGGCAGAGAAGCCCGCCGCACCTACCAGCTCGACGACGTGGACATCGTGCCGTCCCGTCGTACTCGGTCGTCGAAGGAGGTGTCGACGGCCTGGCAGCTCGACGCATACCGGTTCGACATCCCAGTGCTCGCACATCCGACGGATGCCCTGGTCTCGCCCGCGTTCGCGATCGAGCTGGGTCGTCAGGGCGGACTCGGAGTCGTCAACGGTGAGGGATTGTGGGCGCGCCACGCCGACGTACAGGCCAAGTTGGATCAGCTCATCCACATCGCCGAGACCGATCTCGATCCGGATGCGCCCATCGCATTTCTGCAGGAGCTGCACGCAGCACCGCTGCAGCCGGATCTGCTGGCCGCCGCCGTCGGCCAGGTACGTGATTCCGGCGTGACCGTCGCAGTGCGAGTGAGCCCGCAGAATGCTCGTGCGTTGACGCCTGGCCTGGTCGCGGCAGGACTGGATCTGTTGGTCATCCAGGGCACCATCATCTCGGCCGAGCATGTGGCGCACGGCGACGAGGAGCCGCTCAACCTCAAGACGTTCATCGCCGAGCTCGACGTTCCCGTCATTGCCGGCGGCGTCAGCGACCACCGCACCGCGCTGCACCTGATGCGCACCGGCGCGGCCGGCGTCATCGTCGGTTACGGCTCCGTCGAAGGTGGCACGACCACCGGGGAGGTGCTCGGTATCGGCGTTCCGATGGCCACCGCGATCGCCGACGCAGCGGCAGCGCGTCGGGATTACCTGGACGAGACCGGCGGACGCTACGTGCACGTGATCGCCGACGGGGACATCACCACGTCCGGGGCGTTGGCGAAGGCCATCGCGTGTGGTGCCGATGCTGCGGTTCTCGGCGCTCCGTTGGCCGTCGCGGCCGAGGCACCCGGTGGCGGCTGGTACTGGCCGTCCGCAGCGGCGCATCCGTCGATGCCGCGTGGCACGCTGTTGCCGATGTCGGCCGGGGAGCGTCCGAGCCTCGATCACGTGCTGCACGGACCCTCGCGCGAGTCGTACGGTTCGATCAACCTCGTCGGTGGGCTGCGCCGGTCGATGGCAAAGTCCGGATACTCCGATCTCAAGGAATTCCAGAAGGTGGGCCTGAACGTCAGGGCCTGACGCCTTTTGTTCCACCGGGGCGCGTACTCCTTTCACCAGGGGTGCGCGCCCTTTGTGTTGCATGTCGTCCACGTAAGTCGACCCTGGGTTGGTGATACCTCCCGTAACAGCTAGAATCGGTTGTGGCGGTAGTCACATGGGGGTGTGCATACTGTTCGACAGCATCGGATGTAGCGGAGGTCACCATGGGTTCAGCTGTTCGCGCCACGGATTACGACGTTCTGATCGTCGGATCCGGCTTCGGCGGAAGTGTCACCGCGCTGCGGCTGGTCGAGAAGGGATACCGCGTCGGCATCCTCGAGGCCGGGCAACGCTTCGAGGACAAGGACTTCGCGAAGAACAGCTGGGATCTCAAGCGCTTCCTATGGGCACCGAAGTTGGGCCTGTACGGAATTCAGCGGGTACACCTGTTGCGCGACTGCCTCATCCTCGCCGGTGCCGGAGTGGGCGGCGGATCGCTGAACTACGCCAATACCCTTTACAAGCCACAAGCTCCGTTCTTCGAGGACAAGCAGTGGGCCCACATCACCGACTGGAGCAGTGAGCTCTCTCCGTTCTACGATCAGGCCACCCGCATGCTGGGCGTGGTCCGCAACCCGCACATGACGCCGGCCGACGAGGTGATGAAGTCGGTGGCAGAGGACATGGGCGTTGCCGACACCTTCATTCAGACGCCGGTCGGCGTCTTCTTCGGTGACGAGCCCGGCAAGACCGTCCCGGACCCGTATTTCGGCGGTGCAGGTCCCGAGCGCACCGGATGCATCGAATGCGGCGAGTGCATGACCGGTTGTCGCCACGGAGCCAAGAACACCCTGCTGAAGAACTACCTCGGCCTGGCCGAACGTGCCGGAGCCGAGATCATCCCGATGACGACGGTCACCGGCCTGGTTCCCCGTTCCGACGGCACCTGGGACGTCGACACCGAGCGCACCGGTGCTCGGCTCCGCAAGGGCAAGAAGACGTACAGCGCAGCCAATGTCGTGTTGGCCGCAGGTACCTGGGGCACCCAGAATTTGCTGCACAAGATGAAAGACACGGGCGCGCTGCCCAAGCTGTCGGACACTCTCGGCGAACTGACTCGCACCAACTCCGAGTCGATCGTCGGAGCGGCCAAGCTGGCGGTCGATCCGGACGTGGATCTCACGCGCGGAGTCGCCATCACGTCCTCGTTCCACCCCAGCCCCAACACTCACATCGAACCGTGCCGTTACGGCAAGGGCTCCAACGCGATGGGCATGCTGCAGACCCTGATGACCGACGGCGGAGGCAAGATCCCGCGTTGGCTCAAGTTCGTGTTCGCGCTCATCGCGCACCCGGTTCAGTTCGTCCGCGTCGTCAACGTTCGGCGCTGGAGCGAGCGCACGATCATCGCGCTGGTGATGCAGAACCTGGACAACTCGATCACCACGTTCACCAAGCGTGGGCCGTTCGGTCGCAAGATATCCAGTAAGCAGGGCCACGGTGAGCCGAACCCGACGTGGATTCCCGAGGGCAACGACGCCACCCGGCGCATCGCCAAGAAGATCGGCGGCGTCGCGGGCGGCACCTGGGGAGAGCTGTTCAACATCCCGCTCACCGCACACTTCCTCGGCGGCTGCGCCATCGCATCGGATTCGGCGCACGGCGTCATCGATCCTTACCACCGCGTCCACGGATACCCGACGCTCAGTGTGGTCGACGGGGCTGCCGTGTCGGCCAACCTCGGAGTCAACCCGTCGCTGACCATCAGCGCGCAGGCCGAGCGTTCCGCAGCGCTGTGGCCGAACAAGGGCGAGCTGGATCTTCGTCCGGCACAGGGGCTGCCGTACCAGCGTCTCGACCCGATCGCCCCGAACTCCCCGGTCGTTCCGGTGGACGCTCCGGGTGGTCTGCGACTGCCGATCGTCGAGATCCGGTCGGGTTCCTCGGCGATGCCCGTCGCGCATTCGGGTGTTGCGTAAGCGCTACGACAGTCCCACTAGACTGACCCGGTGACCGACTCCTCTGCACACGATCCCGCACACGCACGCCCGGTTCTCGTCGTCGACTTCGGCGCCCAGTACGCGCAGTTGATCGCCCGCCGTGTGCGCGAGGCCAACGTGTACTCCGAGGTGATCTCGCATACCGCGACCGCCGAGGAGATCGCGGCGAAGGACCCTGTCGCGCTTGTGCTTTCCGGTGGGCCCTCCAGTGTCTACGCCGAGGGCGCGCCCGAGCTCGACTCCGCGCTGCTCGACCTCGGTGTCCCCGTGTTCGGCATCTGCTACGGATTCCAGGCCATGGCTCAGGCCCTCGGCGGAACCGTCGAACACACCGGAACGCGGGAGTACGGTCGCACCCAACTCAGCGTGGACGGCGGTCGTCTGCACGACGGCCTGCCCGCCACACAGCCGGTCTGGATGAGCCACGGCGACGCTGTCACCGCGGCCCCGGAAGGTTTCACCGTCACCGCCACCAGCGCGGGTGCACCGGTTGCCGCCTTCGAGAACGAGGACAAGCGCATGGCGGGCGTGCAGTATCACCCCGAGGTTCTGCACTCCCCGCACGGGCAGCAGGTGCTCAGCCGGTTTCTGCACGAGACGGCGGGTATCGCCCCGGACTGGACTGCAGCCAACATCGCCGACGCTCTGATAGACGCAGTGCAGGAACAGGTGGGGCCCACGGGCAAGGCCATCTGTGGCCTCTCGGGAGGCGTCGACTCCGCGGTGGCGGCGGCACTGGTGCAACGGGCGATCGGCGACCGTCTGACCTGTGTGTTCGTCGACCACGGACTGCTGCGCGCCGGCGAGCGTGAGCAGGTGCAGCAGGATTTCGTCGCCGCGACGGGTGCCAAGTTGGTGACCGTCGATGCGGTCGACACCTTCCTCGGCGCGCTCGAGGGCGTCTCCGACCCGGAAGAGAAGCGCAAGATCATCGGCCGTGAGTTCATTCGGAGCTTCGAGGGTGCCGTGGCCGAGGTGCTGGGCGAGAACGCCGAGCACGGCGACGCGGTCGAGTTCCTGGTGCAGGGCACGTTGTATCCGGATGTCGTCGAGTCCGGTGGCGGGTCCGGTACCGCGAACATCAAGAGCCACCACAACGTCGGCGGACTTCCGGACGATCTGCAGTTCGCCCTCGTCGAGCCGCTTCGTGCACTGTTCAAGGACGAGGTGCGTGCGGTCGGACGCGAACTGGGATTGCCCGAGGAGATCGTCGGCAGGCAGCCGTTCCCCGGACCCGGTCTGGCGATCCGCATCGTCGGTGAAATCACTCGCGACCGTCTGGCCACGTTGCGCCACGCCGATTCGATTGTCCGAGAAGAACTTACGGTCGCAGGCTTGGATCAGCAGATCTGGCAGTGCCCGGTGGTGCTGTTGGCCGACGTGCGCAGTGTCGGCGTGCAGGGTGACGGCCGTACCTACGGCCACCCGATCGTGCTGCGTCCGGTCTCGAGCGAGGACGCGATGACCGCGGACTGGACTCGTTTGCCCTACGACGTGCTCGAAACGATCTCGACTCGGGTGACCAACGAGGTTCCGGAGGTCAACCGAGTCGTTCTCGACGTCACGAGCAAGCCGCCGGGCACCATCGAGTGGGAGTAGCGCCCGTCAGGGAGTAGCTTTCGTCAGCTCTTTCGGCTGGGGCCCAGTAGTAGTGCGAAGCCCACGACCACTGCGGCGACAACGAACACCCAGCGGAACTGGACGTCGCCCAGTGCCGCTATCGCTTCCTGGCCTATGAGGGCCGCGACCGAAACGACCATGGCGGCCAGCCCGGCGAGGAGCAGCAGCGCCGAGGGGCCGCGTCGGCTCGAGTTCTGCTTCTCGGTGTCGGAATCGCTGTCGCTGTAGTCGTGGCCGATGCGGTCGGTCTTGTGCTTCTTCACTTCTGGTGCACCACCTTCAGGTCGCCGAGGAACACATTGCCTTCGATGGTGAGCACCGGTGCGTCGGGGGCAGCGGCAGATCCGACCTGTATTCCGGAGTTGCCGCAATCGGTCGAGCCCATGAAGGCCTCGCATGTGGTGTCGATTTTCATCGTGTTCGGCACCGTCACGACGGCCTGCCCGAAGGCAACGTCGATTTCCATACTGTCATTCTCGGTGAGCGTCAGGCTGGTGAGGTCCAGGTCCAGCTCGCCGGCTCCGATCTCGTACTTGGGAGCGAGTTCGGCAGCGGTGAGCGGGGCGATGCGCTGTGTTCCCGACGCACCGTTGCCCATGTCCATCGGACCGACCGCTGACGCCAGGACGACGAAGCCGGCCAGGGGTGCTGCGACCACCAGCAATCCGTAGCCCTTGCGCAGGAACGCGCCGAGCACGAGTCCCACGGAGATGACGGCGAGAGCGACGGCTCCGACGCGGCCCGCCGAGGCCCAGTCCCCGCCGGTGGCGGCACCTACCGCCGCGGTGATGCCTGCAGCGAGCAGGGCCAGGCCGAGAAAGCTTGCCGTCCAACGTGATCGGCGCTTGCGTTCGATCGCCGCAGGCGGGAATGTGCCTGCCGGCTCGGGAAGATCCCAGGCGAACGGTGCCACGCCGAGCGGATCCCACGACGGGGGCGTCATGGTCGGCATGTCGGTCCGCGTGTCGGTCGGCTTCTCGGCCGGTGTCGCGGTGGATGCGTTCGCCTTGCTCAGGTTCACGGTCTGCGCGTCGGCGTCGGTGTGCTCGATGGGCTTCGGTGTCGGAACGTAGCTCTTCGGCAGAGTCGTGTACGGGGTGTAGCGCTCCTGCTGGAACTGTGGCGGACGATATTGCGCGGCCGTCCACTGCTCGGCCGACGTGCTGGGAGAGCCGAAAGGCATGGGGGCGTAGCGGTTACGGGAGAACTCCGCCGTCCGCATGTATGGCGGCGGCTCCGGACACCGCTGGTGCAGCAACCACAGTCCACCGAGCATCGCCACCAGCGAGATCAGCCCCGAACCGCCGAGTCCGACGCCTACCGGGCCGATCGTCGACACCGCGATGACCAATGCCACCGCCACGACCACCATCTTCGTCGTCGAATCGGAGCTGTTGCCGCGCCCGACGAGCGACTCCGCACCCGAGGCCGTGTCTCCGGCGCGGTTGAGCACCAGCCACGCCGCCAGATACAGCACGATGCCGGTACCGCCGAACAAGGTGGAGACGACGAACGCGATCCGAATCAGAACGGGGTCGACGTCGTAGCGATAGCCGATACCGGCTGCAACACCTGCCACATGCCCGCGTTGCGGCAAGCGGTGCGGACGGGTGCGCCACATCTGCTGAAGTTGATCCGAAACGGTCGCGTTGCTCATGTCAACCATCGTGGCGGCCTCGACCACGAAACACATCAGGGATACCCCTGATCTTCATCCCCGAAATCGCGTCCACCTCGATAGATCCGCACAACATCAGGGCGAACCCTGATGCAACGACCACCGTATCCGTGCCAGGATCGAAGGCGTGCACCCTGTCGACAATCCACCCGTTGACGCCGCCCGGACCACACCGTCCCCGGCAGGCGACGCGACGGCTACCCATGCCACGTCGACCACTGTCCCCGTCGCTCCTGCTTTTCCTGTCGCTTCTGCAGGCTCCGCTCCTGCTTCCTATGTCGCTTCTGCAGGCTCCGCTCCTGCTTCCTATGTCGCTTCTGCAGGCTCCGCTCCTGCTTCCTATGTCGCTTCTGCAGGCTCCGCTCCTGCCCCCTTCCAACGCCGCGGCGGCGGTCGCATCGTCGGCGGCGTGGCAGGCGGGCTCGCCGACCATCTCGGCGTCGACGTGTTCAAGGTTCGGGTGGCGTTCGCGTTGCTTGCCGCGTCCGCCGGTGCCGGTATCGCCGCATACGGATTGATCTGGATGTTCACGCCCGCGGGTGAGGACACAGCGCACCCGAGTGCGGCCGAACGCCAGCGGGCGCTCGGCTTGGCCGCTATCGGTCTCGGCCTTGCAGTCGGGCTCGCCTGGCTGCTCAGCGGTACCGCTGCATCGGTCATCGTGCCGGTCATCGTCGTGGTGATCGGTGCCGCCCTGGTCTGGCGCGAGTTCGACTCCGAAGGACCGCGAACAGCTTTGGGGCTGCCCAAGCATCCGACCGTATTGAGTTGGGCGAGGGTCGTCGGCGGAGCGACGTTGATCGTGCTCGGCCTCGCCGTGGTGGTGCTCGCCCGCGTCGACCTGGCCGCGCTGCGTTCGTCCCTGCTGGCGGTGGTGGTCACCCTCGTCGGTGTCGGACTGTTGACGGTTCCCATCTGGTTGCGCACCTGGCGCGCGCTCGGTGCCGAGCGATCTGCTCGCATCCGCAACGACGAACGCGAGGAAATCGCGTCGCACCTGCACGATTCGGTGCTGCAGACCTTGGCCCTGATCCAGAAGCAGTCCGATCAGCCGCAGGAGGTGATGAGGTTGGCGCGCGGGCAGGAGCGTGAACTGCGCAAATGGCTGTTCGACGGCGGCGACACCGACAACTCCAGCTTGGCCGATGCGCTCAAGACCATCTCCGGTGAGGTCGAGGATCAACACGGCGTGACGGTTCGACCCATCACTGTCGGCGACGTGCACCTACTGCCTGACGACGTCGAGTCGGGCCTGTCCCGCGAGAGCTTCACCGCTCTGCTGGGTGCCACCCGAGAAGCTTTGGTCAACGCGGCCAAGCATTCCGGCGAGACCAACATCGATCTGTTCGCCGAGACCGAACCGGAACAGGTCAGCGTGTTCGTCCGCGATCGCGGTACCGGGTTCGACGAATCCGAGGTACCCGAGGATCGCCGGGGCCTGGCGAAGTCCATTCGGGGACGCATCGAGCGCCGAGGTGGCACGGTGCAGGTACGGTCGACCGTCGGCAAGGGAACCGAAGTACGAATTTTCATGCCCCGCAACGTCACCACCGAATCGTCCGAATCCAGCCACCAGGAGCAGCCGACGTGACCGAACCCTTCCGCGTTTTTCTGGTCGACGACCATGCGGTGTTCCGTTCCGGTGTGCGAGCCGAACTCGCGCGCGAGGCGGACATCGACGTCGTCGGGGAAGCCGGAGGCGTCGCCGAGGCGGTGTCGGGCATCGAATCGACGAAGCCGGACGTGGTGTTGCTCGATGTGCACATGCCCGACGGCGGCGGCGTGGCCGTGTTGAACCGCATCTCCGAGGGACCGGTATGTCTCGCCCTGAGTGTGTCCGACGCCGCCGAGGACGTCATCGCCGTCATCCGTGCCGGGGCGAGAGGATACGTCACCAAGACGATCTCCGGCTCGGAGCTCGCCGACGGTGTTCGACGCGTCGCCGGGGGAGATGCCGTCTTCAGCCCCCGTCTGGCCGGGTTCGTCCTCGATTCGTTCACCGGTCGCAGCGCTGCCCCGGAGCCCCCGCTGGATCCGGAGCTCGATTCGCTGACGCCTCGTGAGCTGGAGGTGTTGCGGTTGTTGGCGCGCGGGTACACATATCGTGAGATCGCAGAAGATCTGTTCATCTCCGTCAAGACCGTCGAGACGCATGCATCGAACGTTCTCCGAAAGACCCAGCAGTCCAACAGGAATGCGCTCACACGATGGGCGCACAAGCGTCGAATCGACTAGGTGACCTACGTGGATCGGAGAAGTGTCGCCAGGATCGTGGCGTGACGGAGCAGGAACGTGTGCTCGTCGAGCTTCTTGCGTCTGAGCCACCCGGTCACTTCGCTGTTGTGTTTGCTGGCGTTGCAGGAGGGACAGGCCGGAACGACGTTGTCGAGTGTGTACCGACCGCCGCGAGAGACCGGCGTGATGCAGTCGCGTTGCAGCGGCACACTCTTCGCTCGGCAGTAGGCGCAGCCTCCCCAGGCGTCGAGAAGTTCGGCCCACTGGGAGGCGGTGAGGTCGTTGTCCACTCGGGCGAGCCGTCGTCGCCGTCGTTTCGTGTAGCGCGCCCGCGTTGCCTTCGGCAGCGCAGCGGCGGGGAGCTTGCGGCGATGGTGCACAACGGTGACGATACTTCGGCCGCGGCAGCACTTCCGTGTTTTGTCTCCGCGTGCCGAATCCACCGTTGCAGAACGTCGCCGGAGGATGAGCATGGCACACGACATGGGCTACACCCGGGGCCGGGCATACAGTGCTTGACCTTCGACCAACCCGAAGCCTCAGGATTTCATCATGACTGATTCGGCAGAAGAATTCCTGACCATCGGTGTGTTCGCTCGTTCGAGCGGGCTGACCCCCAGCGCCCTGCGGTTCTACGACGATTGTGCCTTGCTCGTCCCGGCGTTCATCGACGCCAAGTCCGGCTATCGCTATTACACCCGAGCACAAGCGAAGCGGGCCAGCATCATCCGACAACTGCGCGAAATCGGCATGCCGCTCGACAAGGTGGTCGCCGCCCTCGACGGCGACGGAGCCGCGGCCGTCGAGATCGTGGATCGACATGTCGACGAGCTCGCTGCTCGCGCGCGGGCAGCAGCCGAGGCCGCAGTATCCATCCGCCGGATGTTCGACCAAACATACTGCACAGCAACGGTATCTGCCGCCGAGTTCGCATCGGCGGTGGAGCAGGTCGCGTCTGCGGCCGGAACGAGCGAGGAGTTTCCGGTACTGCGGGGCGTGTTGGTCGAGGTGGACGGTGGCACTGTCACTCTCACCGCGACGGATCGATATCGACTCTCCACCCGCAGCCTCGTTGCCCAGAGCTCACCCGGTGCATCCTGGTCGCGCATTGCAGCGGTCGGCTCTCTCGGGGCTCTACCCGCGTCGGGCACCCTCGTGCTGACGGCAACCGACGACGCGATGGTGCTCGAGTGCGAAGGCGTCCAGCGCACCGTGGATCTCGTCGACGGCGACTTCCCCGACTGGCGAACGATCATCGACGGTCTGGCTCCGACCGCGACGAGGGTTGTGGTGCAACGAGATTTCGTTCCCCTCGACAGCGGCACACTACGGATCGACGCCGGCCCGGGCGGCCTGAAAGTCGAGGGTGGTGCCGTCCCCGCACGGGTCACCGGTTCCGAGATGACGGTGTTCTTCGACGCGGCCGTCCTGCAGGCTGCCGTCGCATCGGCCGTCGGACCGGATGTGATGCTCGATATCGCCGCTCCGGACCATCCGATGCTGGTGCGGTCGGCAGTCGACGGCGCTCTGACGACTCTGGTGATGCCGGTTCTCGGCTGATCGAGTACGAAACCGACGAATCACATCACAAGCAGGATCACCAGAACGAGAAGAACCACTGCGGCGAGCACGAGTGCGGCCAGGATGGCGGTCGATGGAATCGACGTTCGGTCGCCGATGACGTCCTCGATGCGCATCAGGACGTCGTCGATCGGGTTCTTCTTCTTTTTCGGCAGATCGAACGGCGGTGGCGAGTACGTCGACGGGACCGGATTGGCTTGGCTCTCACCGGGTTGCACGGCCGGTAGGCCCGCGATGGTTCTTCCGAATTCCCTCGACGGACGGCGAGATTCGGACACCGGTGTCGAGCGTCGAGCCCATGCCGGCACCACACCGTCAGCAGACGTCAGGGGGACCCCGCGTAGCTGAGCGATGGTGCCGCGCTTGCTGATCGCAGCGACGATGATCTCGTCGCGGGCCTGGGCCATGGTGGGACGCCGAGCGGGATCGGGTTCGAGCATGTGCAGCAGCGGTCCGGTGAGATCTCCGCTGCGGGTGGGAGAGATGATCTGCCCCTTGGCAACTCGATGCAGCAGCGCGATCGAATCGTGATCGATGTCGAACGGAGGTCTGCCTTCGATGGCGGTGTACAGCGTCGCGCCGAGAGAGAACACGTCGCTGGCTGCGGTGGGATCCTGTCCGCGGGCAACCTCTGGAGCGAAATATGCAGGGGTACCAGTGATCACGCTGTCGTCGGATGCTTCGACGTCCCCTTTGGCGCGAGAGATACCGAAATCGCTGATCTTGACGATGCCCAGATCCTTGCCGCGATCGGCGATCAGGATGTTGCCCGGCTTGATGTCGCGGTGCACGATTCCCGCCTCGTGCGCCTCGGTGAGGGCATCGGCGATCTGCGCCCCGATCTGAGCGACCTCGAACGGGGGCAGTGAATCGGTGCTGCCGAGCGCCTGCGCGAGACTGCGCGAGGACAGGTATTCCATGATCAGCCACGGCTCGCCGTCGACGAGAGCAACGTCGTGCATCCCGATGGCGTGGGGGCTGGAGAGGCGGGCGGCGATGCGACCCTCGCGCATGGCCCGATTACGTACCTCGACGGCTTGCTGAGGGCTCAGCTCGGTGGTGGACGTGACCTGTTTGACGGCCACCTGACGGTGCAGAAGCGTGTCGGTGGCAAGCCATACTGCGCCCATTCCGCCGCCGCCGAGCTTGCCGGCGAGGCGGTACCTGCCGGCCAGGAGGTAGTCGGGTCCGACTCCTCGTCGAACACGCTGCTGATCGGTCACGCCCACAGGTTAGTTGACGATGCCGCGGTGTGCCCGCAGCCGCAGAACGTAAGCCTCCACCAGCGGCTTCGGCACCGCCTTGACGAGTTGCCGTCCGAGCGGCTTTACTGGGTGCAGATCGAAATTGTGTTCGAATACGCCACTTCCCGCGTTCGACGAACACCGATCTTCGGGCTCGATTTTCTACACCGTGAAGGGGAGTGACATGACTGTATCGGGAGCCTCTGTCACGCCGGATGTGCTCGACGGGTTGTCGCTGCCGGAGCGGGTCGCCTTGCTGCGTAGCCGGATGGCTGCCGTGCCTTCCCGGGGCGAGACGGCATCGGTGCGGATCGAGAATTCGGACCCCGATCCCGTTCGCTCCGATGTCGGCGAGGCTGAGCCGATACGTGCGGTCCGTCAGCGGGACGTTCTTCCGGTGCCCTCCGCACTGATCGACGTGCTGCCGCACGGTGGACTGGTGCGTGGAACGGTGGCCTCGGTGTCCGGTGCCGGCTCGCTGCTGATCGGTTTGGTGGCTGCAGTGACCGGTGCCGGTGGGCATGTCGCCGTCATCGGGCAGCCTCGTTTCGGACTTCTCGCTGCGGTGGAGATGGGCGCACAGCTGAGCAAGCTGGCCCTGATTCCGGATCCGGGCCCCGATCCGGTGGAAGTGGCGGCAATCCTGCTCGACGGTGTCGACCTCGTGGTGCTCGGTCTCGGTGGACAGTCGGTATCACCCACTCGGGCCAGAGCAGTGGTGGCCAGGGCGCGGAGCAAAGGTTCGACGCTGCTGGTGACCGATGGGCACTGGGACGGGGCAGAGCTACGGCTGGACGCGTCGGTGCACGGCTACGACGGCCTCGGTACGGGCCGGGAGCTGGGCCGCGGTCGGCTCCGCGGCGTCCGATTGTCGGTGTGCGCGCGTGGGAGGGCGATGCGTCCCCGCACCGTTCGACTCGATCTGCGTGCAGAGAACGGACGCATCGAATGGCACGCCGAACAGCACGAGCAGAATCCACTGTCGATCGCGGTCTCGACATGAGCGCCGCTCCGTCGACTCGGGTCCTGTCCAGCCGTGTTCTCGCTCTGTGGTGTCCTGATTGGCCTGCGGTTGCAGCAGCTGCCCAGGCCGATCTGCCTGCGACGCAGCCGGTGGTCGTCACCTCCGCCAATCGGGTCGTCGCGTGCTCGGCGACGGCACGTACGTCGGGTATCAAACGTGGCCTACGGCGCCGGGAAGCCCAGGCGCGGTGCCCGGATGTGCATGTCGCTCTGGCCGACACCGATCGTGATGCGCGATTGTTCGAGCCCGTGGTCTCGGCCGTCGCCGCCATCGCGCCGGGAGTCGAAGTGCTGCGACCGGGGCTGCTGGTCCTCTCGGCCCGCGGTGTCGGACGGTATTTCGGTACCGAGCATCGGGCCGCGGAACGGTTGATCGACCAAGCGTCGGCTGCCGGTGTGGAATGCCAGATCGGCATCGCCGACGAATTGTCCACTGCGGTCGTTGCGGCGCGGTATGCACAGGTGGTTCCCCGCGGCGGGGGTGCCGGATTTCTCGCTCCGTTACCGGTGGCAGAACTCGCGGCCGAACCGAGTATGTCCGCTGCCGATCGCGGTGAGCTGGTGGACCTGTTGCGACGCTTGGGTTTACGGACCATCGGCGACTTCGCTGCGCTGACGCCGGGTGACGTTGGGTCGCGGTTCGGTACCGACGCGGTGTTGGCGCATCGCACTGCTCGGGGCGAGCCCGAACGCCCGCCGTCGGCTCGGGCGCTACCGCCGGACCTCGATGTCGAGTATCGGTGCGATCCGCCGATCGATCGAGTCGACGCCGCTGCATTCGCCGGTCGAGGGTTGGCCGAACAACTGCACACCAAGCTCGCCGCTGCTGCCGTTGCCTGTACTCGGCTGCTGGTGCACGCCGGTACCGGTAACGGTGAGAATTTGTCGCGGATATGGCGCTGCGCCGAGCCGTTGACACCGGAGGGAACAGCAGATCGGGTGCGGTGGCAACTCGACGGCTGGCTCACCGGGCGCAGCGAGAACAAGCCGACGTCCGCGATCACCGTTCTGCGGCTCGAGCCGATCGAGGTGGTGGCAGCAGGTGAGCTGCAACTGGGATTGTGGGGCAGTGTCGGCGACGAGGACGACAGGGCGCGTCGGGCATTGGTGCGGGTTCAGGGTTTGCTCGGTGGTGAATCGGTGCTGGGCGGTGTTCTCAGCGGCGGACGCGGGCCCGCCGAACGGATAACGCTGCGCCCACTCGGCGACGAACTGGTACCGATGTCCGATCCATCCCATCCCTGGCCCGGACGATTACCCGAGCCTGCTCCGGCGGCGGTGATCGAGACACGTCCGACGGTGACACTGATGAACCGAACGGGTACAGGAATCGGCGTCACCGACCGCGGGGTGTTCGACGCCCCACCGACTCGATTGCGCTGGGGCACCAAAGAATGGGAACTGACGGGATTGGCCGGGCCGTGGCCGGTGGACGAGCGATGGTGGGACAGCGGCAGCGCATCGACGGGTCCGACGGCCCGGGCCCAGGTGGTACTCGACGACGAAAGAGCCCTGCTCCTCGTGTTCGACGAAGGTCGGTGGCGGGTGGAGGGAATCTACGAATAGTGGCACCGCTACATTCGAGCGAATGCAGATGATGTCGGAGACGGTCGACCTCGGTGGCGTCGCTATCGCGTATCGCTCGTTCGCCCCGCTGGAACACCACAGTTCGACGCCAGTGCTTCTGGTGCACGGCATGGGCGGGGACAGTGGCACCTGGGATCGCTTCGCTCGTGCGCTGACTGCTCGAGGTCGCCGGGTGATCACCGTCGATCTGCGCGGTCATGGCAAGAGCGCCCACACATCCACGTACGAGTTCGACTCGTTCGGCGATGACCTCCTTGCCCTGATCGATCACCTCGGTCTCACGGAAGTCGATCTCGTCGGACATTCTTTGGGTGGATATGCGGTCTCGCTCGTCGCGCAACACCGACCGCAGCTCGTCCGACGCCTGGTTCTCGAAGAGCTCCCGATACCGATCAGGCCGGGCGACGCGCCGCCGACCTTGACCGGCCGGTTGCCGTCGGCCACCGAGCTCTGGCACGCCGCCACGAGCGTTGTTCTGCACCCCCGTGCGGTACTCGCATTCGACAGATCGATGACCGCCACTGCCCTCGAGCAGTTTCGTCGGCCGAATCCGCGGTGGTGGAAGTCGTTGGCCGACATCACTGCTCCGACGTTGATCCTTCGCGGAGGTCCCGGCGGCATGGTCGATCCGGTTCGGCTCGACGCGATGGTTGCCGAGATCTCGACCTGCCGCGTCGAGGCGTTCCGTACCGGTCACAGCATCCATCGCGACGGCTACTCGGCGTTCGAGGCGGCTGTTCTTCCGTACCTGACGCAGTAATCTGCACTCATGTATCTGAGCGTGCTCGATCGAAAGCTGGTGGCGTGGTCGGCACTGTTCGTCGTCTCGCAGGCCAACATCGCTCGGCTCCTCGGCCCGTCCGCCCCGAAAGTGCTTGCTGTGCAGACGGCATGGTCGGAGCAGCGCTACCGGAATATTCTCGCGAGCATGGACGAGACCGAAATCGCCAGATTCCGCAGCCACTACTTTCCCGACTTCGTCCATCCCGCGATCTATGCCATCGCACTGCGAGCCGGCGCCCGCAGCCTGGCAGAGAAGACGCCGCTGAGCCCTGCGGCGACGACGGCATTGGCCGTCGCACCCGTGGTCTCCGCCGCCGGTGACTACATCGAGAACATCGTCGGACTGACATTGGTCGACAACCGTGAACAGATCACCGACACCGTCGTCCGCGCCACCACCGTGGTCAGTACCGTCAAGTGGTTACTGGCGATCGGCTCACTGGCGTACCTGAGTCAGGGGTTTCTGCGAGTGTGGGCACAGGATCTGTTGCGCTGAATCTCGCGCCGGCCCTACCTCTGCCGTCCGACCAACTCGTCCCCGAGAGGCGTGCGTACGTACAGCACCGATCGTCCCTGTCTGACGCGGCGCACCGCCGCCGCTTCGCGCAGAACGCGAAGATGCTGGCTCGCCGCGCTGGGTGAGACGCCCAGTGCGGCAGCGAGTTCCCCGGTGGTGGTGGGCATGTCGAGCAGCGTGAGAATCGTGGCACGTTGTGTGCCGAGAAGATTCGTCAGTGCTCGGTTCGGAACCGACCGCGCCAGGTTCCACAATGCGCCGTCCCACACTGCGCCGCGCCCGCGGGCCGGATACACCAGCGACGGAGCCCGTGTCGGGCTGATCTGAGTGATCGCGCCGTGTACGAACACCGACGGAATCAGTGGAAGTCCCCGTCCGTCGACGTCGACCCACACCTGGTCCTCGAGCCGATCGACCCACAGCACACCGTCATCCCATCGAACTCGGGAATCGAGGTGCTCGAACATCTTTCGTGCCCCGAAGTGCGAGAGCTGTTGTGCTCGGTAGTCCACATCACCGTCCAGGACCGCACGGATCCGGGCCCAGTCGGGTCGGAGGCAAGTGGCCCAATACTGCGAAAGCGCCTGAACCGTGCGGGTGCGCACCGCTCGGGCCGGGCCGGCGAGGATCGAGGGAACATCGGCGGAGAAGGCGGCAGCGATATCGCGTCGCATCTCCACTGCCCGTGTCGCCGCGACAACGGCGATCTCGTCGTCGAGGGCCGGGGATGCGGTGGACGGACGGGGAGCGAGGAAGTCCGGGATTCTGCCGTCGGGAGAGACCAACGCCGTCAGCATCTCGGTGTCACACTGCTGCCATGCCGCCAGCACGCGTCGTCGCCACGGCTCGTGCAGACGGTGGCGATTCGGCGAGGTCCAGGCACGCAGGCTCAGGACCGTCTCGAACAGCGGCGAGACGGTCAGCGAGGTATCCGCCAGGTCGGCGGCTCGAAGATGAAGTGCGAGCATGTAGTCCCACACTAAATGGTGGCGACCGATAGCCCTGCTCGATGTACTGATCCACATGCCCATCGACTTCGACGATCCAGCCAACAGCGACACCTATTCCGGCCGCGAGGCCGACCCTTCTTGGGTTGCCGCGATGACCAGTATCGTCGATCCGGTCGGCGCGAACGTCGTCGATCTCGGGTGCGGCGGTGGTACCTATGCGCGTGCATGGCGCACGCTGGGAGCGCACGTCACAGCTGTCGATTCGAGTGCACCGATTCTGGAGTCCGCCCGCCGATCGTCGCCCACGGCCATCGCGTTCGAGTGTGCACCGGCCGAGCACACCGGCCTCACCGATGGCCGAGCAGATATCGTGTTCGCCCGCGCTCTGGTCCATCATCTGCCCGATGTCTTCGGCTTGGCAACAGAGATGTTCCGGCTTCTGCGTTCGGGTGGGATCGCGATAGTCCAGGATCGAACGAGCCAGGACGCGATACGGCGAGGATCGCCCACGAACCCGCGCGGATATCTCTTCGACGCCTTTCCCTGGTTGACGGAGATCGAGTCTCGGCGGCGACCCGACGTCGATGAGGTAAAGGCCGCCTTCACACGGGCAGGATTCAACGACGTTGTGACGCAACCACTCTGGGAAACGCGTCGACGCTACGGAAACCGCGAGCAGTACCTGACAGAGATTGCCGGCAGAACTGGGCGCTCCATTCTGCACGAACTCTCCGACGGCGAACTCGCGGAGCTGATCGAATATGTGCGTGATCGCCTGGCCCCCGGCGAGTTGATCGAACGCGATCGCTGGACTCTGTGGACCGCCGCGGCCCCATGACGCGCCGGTCACCAACTGGTGCCGGGTACCAATCTGCCGACGCGTCGGATCACTTTGCCGATGCGTGCGGTCGGAGTCTTCGGATTGTACGGTCGAACTCGATAGGGCAGTTTCCCGTCCTCTATCGGTACCGGCATTTCGCCTTTGGCGGCAGCGGTTTCGGCGAACTTTCGGTAGTGCTGATGCATGGTGCGGTCTTTGCCCTTGGGGCTGAAGATGGCACCGAACTGTCCGAGTGTTCCCAACGGTGTATCGATGCGTTTGGGCTTGTCGCTCAGTGCGCGGATCACCATCGCAGCGGCCTTTTCCGGAGAGAACACGGGGCCCACGTTCTTGTCGCCCGTCGGGGTGATCATCGGGGTGTCCACCAGCGGCATGTGGATGGTGGTGTAGGTGATTCCGTCCGAGAGTGTTTCTGCAGCAGCAACATCGGTGAAGCCGTCGAGTGCTGCCTTGCTGGCCACGTAGGCCGAGAAGCGTGGAGGGTGTCCCAGTACCGCGGCGCTGGAGATGTTGACGACGTGTCCGAACTGGCGTTCGCGCAGGTGCGGTAGCAGCGCCAGCACCAATCGAATCGCTCCGAAGTAATTGACGGCCATGGTGCGTTCGTAATCGTGCAGCCGATCAGTGGACCGGTAGAGCGAACGTCGGATGGATCGACCGGCACTGTTGACCAGCATGTCGACGTGACCGTGTTCGCTCAGAACGGTTTTGACGGTCTGGTCCACCGATTCGCTGTCGGTCACGTCGCACGGGTAACCGTAGGCGGTACCGCCCGATTCGCGGATGTGCTCGACCACCTCGTCGAGCTGATCCTGACCGCGTGCCAGAAGAATGACTACTGCGCCCTTGCGTGCCGCCGCCTCGGCACTGGCTCGGCCGATACCGGAGGATCCACCGGTGATGATGATGTGACGACCGAACAGTGGCCCCCGTGGGTCGTTTCGGCGGTTGCGCTGAGGATCGAAGTTCTTCTGCCAGTACGTCCACACCCGATCCGCATACGTGCGTAGTGGCGGCGGCGTAATGGAGCTGCCCTGCAACGCTTTCTGGGTCGCTGCCGACTCGAACACCGAGGGAAGTGTCAGGTGATCGAGCATCACCGGTGGGACGCCGACATCGCGCAGGGCGGCGTTGCGCTGCTTCAGTACCGCTCCGGACTTGGGGGAGACAACCGGGGCAACCAATGCTCCGGGCACGTCGACCACTCTCGCTCGAGATCCGGCGGCCGACGAGAACGCGGAGTACACCTCGGCCATGGACTGCGGGCTCGTGTTCACCAAGTGGAAGACGCTGTGCGGTGCAGTGTCTCGGTGCACGAGTTCGACGATGGCATCGGCGACGTAGTCGACCGGTACCAGGTTGGTGTTGCCCATTTTCGGCACGGTAATAGGTATCACCGAGGGCAGCTTGGCGAGTTGCGCGAAGAACGGAAAGAAGTAGTACGGGCCGTCGATCTTGTCGATGGCTCCGGTCTCCGAATGCCCGATGATCGCAGCGGGCCGGTAGACCCGCCAGTCCACGGCGCTGCCGCGGACCAGCTTCTCGGCCTCGAACTTGGTGCGATGGTAGGCCGTCGGAAAATTCTGTCCGAGGTCGAAATCGTTCTCGGAAAACCTTCCTCGGTAGTCGCCGGCAACGGCGATCGACGAGATGTGGTGCAACCGTGCGCCGGTCTTCGCGGCCAGGCCGATAACCGAGGCGGTTCCGGCTACATTGGTCGGTGCCTGTTCGTCGCCTGCGGTCAGGTCGTAGACGGCCCCGAGGTGGAGTATGTGATCTATGTCGGGCGGCACGTCGGAGAGTCCCAGCTCGGGCTCGGCGAGATCTCCGATCAACGGACGAATCCGGTCGCCGCCGTCGAGCTGCTGTGCCTGTCGCTCGAGACGAGCAACCGAGCTCGGACGCACCAACACGTGGATCGCGGCATTCGCATCACGCTCCAGCAGTCGGGGTAGGACGTTCTTCCCGAGAAACCCGGTACCGCCGGTCACGATGTAGTTCGCCATGCGAGCCGACCTTACTCCGAAGTAAGTTCTCGGGCTAGTGGCCGATTCCCGCCTTGTCGTGCACTTTCTTCATCCATGCCGGTGCCCACCAGTTGGCCTCACCCATGAGTTTGACCAAGGACGGAACCAGCAGCATCCGGATGATGGTGGCGTCGATGATCAGGGCGAGAATGACGCCGAAGCCGAGGAACTTCATGATCGACAGACCCGAGATGGTGAATGCCCCGGTGACGACGATCAGTATCAACGCAGCCGCGGTGACGATACGTCCGGTGCGCTGAGCGCCGAAGACGACGGCTTCTTCGGTGCTGGCTCCCGCCGCGCGAGCTTCGACCATGCGCGACATCAGGAACACTTCGTAGTCGGTCGACAAGCCGAAGATGACCGCGAGGATGAGGACTACGAACGTCGATTCGAGTGGTCCTGGGGTGACGCCGATCAGTCCTGCCCCGTGGCCTTCCTGGAACACCCACGTCAGGGCGCCGAATGTCGCGCCCAAGCTCAGTCCGGCCATCAGTACGGCCTTGATCGGCAACACGATCGAGCCGAACGCAAGGAACAGCAATACCAGCGTCGAGACGACCATGATCGCGATCATCACCGGTAGCCACTTGGCGATGGCGGCGTTTCCGTCGTCGATGTTGGCGCGTCCGCCGCCGACGAGGATTTCGGTACCGTCGGGCGGGGCGATCGAGCGCAACGACGACACTGCGTCGGATTGGGACTCGGCCTCGGTCAGCTCACCGGCCGGCTCGCTGTACGAGGCTCGCAGGGTCACGAAATCGTCTGCCGAGCCGAGGAATTCGGCGCGAGCGATACCGGGTGTCGATTCCACAGCCGAGGTCAATGCGGCGATGGGTGCGCCCTGAGGCTTGACGCCGTCCAGGCCACGAAGAACGATCGTGGCACCATCGCCCGTCGACTCGAAGTCGGTGCCGAGTGTCTCGAACGCCATGCGCGCCGGATTGTCTTTCGGCAACGCCGTGTAATCGACCTCGCCGAGCGAGACCTTCAGGATCGGGGTGGCGATGATCAGCAACCCGGCGACGATGACGGCTGCGACGATTCCTGGATGCTTCATCACACGCGTGACGACTCCACCCCAGAACTTGTGCGCGCGTGCATCACTGCGATCGGACGCGGTACGCGACCAGGTCCAGGAATTGATGTGGGTGCCGAGAATCGCGAGCAGAGCCGGAACGACGGTCAGTGACAGGGCGGCGGCGCTCGCCACCGCGGCCATGGCTCCGAATCCGAGGGACCGGATCACCGCCTGAGGAAAGACGAGCATGCCTGCGAACGCGCAGATCAACAGCAGTCCCGAGAAGACGACGGTTTTGCCTGCGGTGGCGACGGTGCGGACGGTCGCGTCCATCGGCGTCGACCCACTGCGTAGTTCCTCGCGGAACCTGCTGACGATGAACAATCCGTAGTCGATGGCCAGACCCAGCCCCAACAGCGACGCGACGTTGATCGAGAACGAGCTGACTTCGGTGAACTCGGTGAGGACGCGCAGAATCGCCAATGAGCTGAACACGCTCAGGATGCCGACGAACACCGGAACCGCGGCGGCGATCACGCCGCCGAAGATGAAGATCAGCAGTAGCAGTGTGATGGGAACAGCGATGAGCTCCGAGCGGACGAGGTCGCTTTCGAGGGTCTCGCTGAGAGAGACTCCGACCACTGACGCACCGGCGAACTGTGATTCGATTCCGGGCACTTCGAGCTGGGGCGGGAGTTCGCCGAAGGTATTGAACGTGACGCCCGAATTCGCCCCGAGGGAGATTGTGACCAGTGCCTTGGTTCGATCCTTCGAGACCAGGAATTCCTTGCTGACCGGGTCCGCCGTCCAGTACGAATTGACGTTGCCCAGGGTGTAGCGCCCGGTGAACTGGTCGAGCGTCGCCTGTACTCGGGGCCCGATGTCGTCGATCGACTCGCCGTCGGGTGCGGTGTAGATCGCCACGATGTCCGGGGTCGGCTGGCCGATGCCCTGCACCAGCCGCGCTACCTCGGACGACTCACTGCCGGCGTCGGCGTAGCCGCCCTCGCTCAGCTTGGAGAAGACGCTCAGTCCCAACACCCCGCCGATGGCGACGACGGCCACGACGACTGCGAGCACCCATCGTTTGTGCGATACGACGAACGAGGCCCAACGGGTCATGATGGTGCTCCGGCTCTGTGGAAGGTGTCAGTGGCGACTCGACTGTAGTTGCTCCGTGTCGGACCTTCATGTTCTCATTAGAACAAGTGTTCGATGATGCAGTGTGCGTGTGGGGAGGGTTCGATGGGTTGGAACGACGGACCACCCACGTGGTCGGAGATGGAACGCGTCCTGTCCGGTCGTCCCAAGCCTGCGGCCGAGGGCGACGGCGGCGACAGCCCGGCGTGGTCGCGCAAGAGGGACGTCTACGACCGCACCATCGACAAGCCCGCGATGTCCACGACGCCGTATGCAGAGTTGCATGCGCACTCCGCGTTCAGCTTTCTCGACGGCGCCTCGCAGCCGGAGGAGATGGTCGAAGAAGCGGTACGCCTCGGCCTCGAATCCATCGCCATCACCGATCACGACGGCTTCTACGGAGTCGTGCGCTTCGCCGAGGCGGCCAGAGCGCTCGGCATCGGAACCGTGTTCGGTGCCGAACTGTCGCTCGACACCGATAGATCCAGGGCCGGAGCGACCGACCCCGACGGCACACATCTGTTGGTGCTCGCTCGCGGTCAAGAAGGATATCGACGGCTCTCGCGTCGGATCGCCGCCGCGCACCTGGCCGGTGGGGTCAAAGGCAAGCCGCAGTACGACATCGACGAGCTCACCGAAGCGGCCGGTGGTCACTGGCAGATTCTCACCGGTTGCCGAAAAGGCCATGTCAGGCAGGCGCTCTCGCGCGGCGGTCCGGAGGCCGCCGAGGCCGCACTGCGCACTCTCGTCGATCGCTTCGGTCCGGACCGCGTCACCGTCGAACTCACCCGGCACGGAATCGCGGACGACGACGAGCGCAACGATGCGCTTGCGGCACTGGCTGGCAGATACGGTCTCGAGACGATCGCAACCACGGCTGCGCACTACGCGAGTCCGCGCAGCAGAAGGCTGGCCATGGCGATGGCCGCTGTACGTGCGCGGAGCAGCCTGGACGAGGCCGCCGGTTGGATGGCACCGACGGGCGGCGAACATCTACGGTCCGGGGCGGAGATGGCGGAACTGTTCCGTCACTATCCGGGCGCGGTGCGCGGTGCCGTCGAACTCGGTCGTGAGTGTTCGTTCGATCTGACGTTGATCGCGCCGCGCCTGCCGCCGTTCGATGTGCCCGACGGCTACACCGAGATCAGCTATCTACGCCGACTCACGTTCGAGGGAGCCGCCCGACGGTACGGCCCGCAATCGGCGAACCCGGCGGCCTACTCTCAGCTCGAGTACGAACTCGACATCATTGCGCGGCTCGAATTCCCCGGCTACTTCTTGGTGGTCCACGACATCGTCCACTTCTGCAAGACACACGACATCCTCTGTCAGGGAAGAGGTTCGGCGGCGAACTCCGCCGTCTGCTACGCCATCGGGATCACCAATGTCGATCCGGTGGCCAACAAGCTGCTGTTCGAGCGGTTCCTCGCGCCCGAACGCGACGGCCCACCCGACATCGATATCGACATCGAATCCGATCGTCGAGAAGAGGCGATTCAGCACGTCTACGCCAAGTACGGCCGCACCCATGCCGCTCAGGTGGCCAACGTCATCACCTACCGCGGCAAGTCGTCGGTGCGAGACATGGCCCGTGCGCTCGGCTTCTCACAGGGACAACAGGACGCGTGGAGCAAGCAGATCACCCGCTGGTCCGGAATCGGTGATCAGGAAGGCGACGGAATTCCCGAGTCCGTTCTCGAACTCGCACGTCAGATCGAAGGCTTTCCACGGCACCTGGGCATTCACTCCGGTGGCATGGTGATCTGTGATCGACCGATCGCCGACGTCTGTCCGGTGGAATGGGCAACCATGGAGAATCGCAGTGTGCTCCAGTGGGACAAGGACGATTGTGCCGCAGTGGGTTTGGTGAAGTTCGACATGCTCGGTCTGGGCATGCTCTCGGCATTGCACTACATGATCGATCTGATCTCCGAACACAAAAGAATCGTCATCGATCTCGCTTCGATCGACCTGTCCGAGCCCGAGGTGTACGAGATGCTTCAACGAGCCGATTCGGTGGGAGTGTTCCAGGTCGAATCGCGCGCGCAGATGGCCACGTTGCCACGACTGAAGCCGCGAAACTTCTACGATCTGGTGGTCGAGGTCGCATTGATCCGTCCCGGCCCGATCCAGGGTGGTTCGGTACACCCGTACATCAAGCGCCGCAACGGACTCGAACCGGTGATCTTCGAGCATCCCTCGCTGAAGAAGGCTCTCGATCGAACTCTCGGGGTGCCGCTGTTCCAGGAACAGTTGATGCAGATGGCCATCGATGTCGCCGGTTTCAGTGCCGCAGACGCCGACCAATTGCGTCGTGCCATGGGATCGAAACGATCGCCGGAGAAGATGGAGTTGCTGCGTGGGCGTTTTTACGACGGGATGCGCACTCTGCACGGCATCACCGGTGAGGCAGCCGACCGCATCTACGAAAAGCTTTCGGCGTTCGCCAATTTCGGCTTTCCCGAGAGTCATTCGCAGAGCTTCGCCTCGTTGGTCTTCTACTCGTCGTGGTTCAAGTTGCACCATCCGGCTGCGTTCTGCGCAGGCTTGTTGCGTGCCCAGCCGATGGGCTTCTACTCACCTCAATCTTTGGTCGCCGATGCCAGACGGCACGGGGTGCTGGTGCACGGTGCCGATGTGAACGCCAGTCTCGGCCATGCGAATCTCGAGGGAGACGGCCTCGAGATTCGCATGGGGTTGGCCGATGTGAAGTTCATCGGCACCACGCTGGCCCAGAAGATCGTCGATGCCCGAAACTCGCACGGGCAGTACACCTCGTTCCTGGATCTGACGGGTCGCGTCGAACTGTCGGTGGCGCAGGCGGAAGCACTGGCCACGGCCGGCGCACTGGGGTGTTTCGGAATCACGCGTCGAGAGGCATTGTGGGCTGCCGGCGCGGCGGCAGGGGAGCGGCCCGGTCTGCTCCCCGGCATCGGTGCCTCGACGAAAGCGCCTGCGCTGCCGGGTATGACGGACCTCGATCTGGCGTCGGCCGATGTCTGGGCAACCGGGGTCTCCCCCAATTCCTATCCCACCCAGTTCTTTCGAGATCGGCTCGAATCTCTCGGGGTGGTTCCCGCGAATCGGTTGCTGCAGATCCCTGACGGAGACAGAGTCCTCGTCGGCGGTGCGGTGACGCATCGCCAGCGGCCGGCCACTGCCGGAGGTGTCACGTTCATCAACCTCGAGGACGAAACCGGCATGGTCAACGTCGTGTGCTCGGTCGGGTTGTGGGCCAAGTACCGCAAGCTGGCGATCACCGCCCCGGCTTTGCTGATTCGAGGCAAGGTACAGAACGCAGAGGGTGCGGTGACCGTGGTGGCCGATCATCTGCAGCTGATGGATCTGCGTGTTGCGTCCAGATCGAGGGATTTCCGATGAGGAACGACGTGCACAATCGAGTGGTGAAGTTGCTGCTGATTGCCGATACTCATCTTCCGAAGCGGGCACGTGACCTGCCCGACGAGGTGTGGACTGCCGTCGACGACGCCGATGTGGTGATCCACGCAGGCGATTGGGTGAACCTGGCCGCCTACGAGGAGCTCTCGCATAGATCGCGTCGGCTGGTCGCGTGCTGGGGCAACAACGACGGCGAGGAGCTCCGAGAGTTGATGCCCGAACGCGCCGACGTCGTCCTGGCTGGGGTGCGATTCTCCGTGGTCCACGAGACGGGTTCCGCGACGGGCCGGGAGAAACGGATGGCGGCGGCGTACCCGGACACGGACGTACTCGTCTTCGGTCACAGTCACATTCCATGGGACACGGTGGCAGACAACGGCCTACGACTTCTCAACCCGGGATCGCCGACGGATCGGCGTCGCCAGCCGTTCTGCACGTACATGACGGCCGTTGCCGAGAACGGGGAACTGACCGACGTCGAGCTGCATCGCATCGCCTCTCGATAGTGGCGACCGAAGTACTCACATTCCGCCGGCCACCCTGATGACGGTTCCCGTGGCATACCGCGCATCGTCGGACAAGAGCCAGGAGACAGCCCCAGCGATCTCGTCCGGCACACCGGGGCGGCCGATCGGGATGCTCGACGCCATTCTCTGTGGTCGTTGCCGATCTCGGTGAAAGTCGGTCTCGATGATCCCGGGTGCCACCGCATTGACGCGGATGTTCTGCGCCGCAACCTCTTTGGACAGTCCCACGGTCAGTGTATCGACCGCTGCCTTCGCTGCCGCGTAATGAACGTACATACCGGGGCTCCCCAGGGTCGCTGCAGCGGAGGAGATGTTGACGATCGAGCCACCTGATTCGGTCATCGCCGCGACCGCATACTTGCAGCAGGTGATCACCCCGATCAAGTTGACATCGAGGTCTGCTCTGATCGTCTCGATGTCGTTGTCCGCCAGCCTGCCGACTGCGCGTGCCGAACCGGCGTTGTTCACCACGCCGCTGATGATGCCGATTTCCGCCGCGGCACCGAACAGATCGATCACCGCCTGCTCGTCGGTGGTGTCCGCGCGCACTGCCATCACTGTTCGACCGGACCTCGACAGCTCGGTTGCCACTGCTTGCGCGGCAGAGGCATCGGAGCGATAGCCGATCACCACATCGTGTCCGTCGGCCACCAGTCGCCGGGACACCGCGGCGCCGATTCCGCGACTTCCACCGGTGACGACGGTCAGGGGAGCGTTCATCGTTCGACCATAGTCGTCGAGCTCAGGGCACAATTGCGAGAAGACAACCGTGTTCGATCGGGGAGGAGCTCCAGAGTGATCGATCGCCCGGAGTTGGCAGCGTTTCTGCGGCAGCGGCGAGAGTCGTTGCAGCCCGAAGACATCGGCCTTCCGCGGGGGCAGCGCCGACGAACGCAGGGCCTTCGGCGCGAGGAGGTTGCCGAACTGTGTCATATGTCGACCGACTACTACGCCCGTCTCGAACGCGGATCAGGTCCTGCTCCGTCGGAGCAGATGATCGCGTCGATCGCGCAGGGTCTGCATCTGTCGCTGGACGAGCGCGATCACGTGTTTCGCCTCGCTGGACATGCGCCTCCAGCGCGCGGAACGTCGAGCGACCACATCAGCCCAGGTCTACTGCGGATTCTGGACCGACTGAACGACACACCCGCCGAGATCGTCTCCGAGCTCGGCGAAACGCTGCGTCAAACATCGCTGGGAGTTGCACTGACCGGTGATGCGTCGTTGCGCACCGGGCCGAACCGGAGTCTGGGATATCGCTGGTTCACCGACCCCACTGTCCGGCAGGCGTACCCGTCGGACGAGCGCGATGTGCTGTCCCGGCTGTACGCGTCGGGTCTGCGCGAGATCGTCACCCTTCGCGGACCCGATTCGACCGCAGCCCATCTGTCGGCCGAGCTGCAGCAGGTCAGCGAGGAGTTCCGAAGCCTATGGGAGAAGCGCGAAGTGGGCGTTCGCCCACCCGAGATCAAACGGTTCCTGCACCCGACGGTAGGCCTGCTGCAATTGAACTGCCAAACCCTCCTCGATCCAGAGCAAGCGCATCGGTTGTTGGTGTACACGGCAGTCCCGGGCAGCGAGAGTCACGCCAAACTGGAACTGCTCGCGGTGGTGGGAACCCAGGTTCTGACCTGATTCACGGTGCCGGTCGTATCAGTGGATCGGTAGGTCCTGGATAAGCCCGACGCGTTCGTCGAACATGGGTTCTGCACGTGAAAACGCATGATCACCCACAACCGAGGAGCATCACATGGGCCGCATCACCGACTTATCGATCCCCGACCTGACGGGAAAGCGCGCCGTCGTCACGGGAGCCAGCGACGGGATCGGAACCGTCATCGCGACTCGGCTCGCTCGCGCCGGAGCAGAAGTGGTCATGCCGGTGCGCTCTGCCGGCAAAGGGGAGCGTGCCGCGGAGTCGATCCGTACCGCTGTTCCCGGCGCGCAGATCACCACCCGGACGTTGGACCTGTCGTCGCTGGATTCGGTGGCGACGCTGACGAGCGAATTGATCTCGGAAGGGCGACCGATCGACGTCCTCGTCAACAACGCCGGGGTCATGCAGCCACCCGAGCGTCAGGTCACGCAGGACGGGTTCGAGCTGCAATTCGGTACCAACCACCTCGGACACTTCGCGCTCACTCTGGGTCTGCTGCCGCTTCTCCGAGCCGGCGGCGCTCGAGTGACCCATCAGACGAGCATCGCGGCGCGATCGGGGAACATCAATTGGGACGACCTGAACTGGGAGCGCTCCTACGACGTCATGAAGGCGTACAGCCAATCGAAGATTGCCGTGGCACTGTTCGCGCGCGAACTCGACGCCCGCAGCAGGGCCGGTGGGTGGGGAATCACCTCCAACGTGGCCCATCCTGGAATCTCACCGACCAATCTGCTTGCAGCCCAGCCAGGTCTGGGGCGCCCGAAGGATTCTGCGGGGAGACGGCTCATCGGCGTACTTGCCCGCATCGGAATCGCGGGAACGGTGGACAGTGCCGCGCAACCGGCCGTGATCGCGGCCGCAGGTAGCGTCTCGCGTGGTGATCAGTTCGTCGGCCCTACCCGGATGATCGGCGGACCGCCCGCCGAGCTCGAACTTTGGAAGCCTTTGCGGAGCATGGATGACGCACAACGACTGTGGACAGAATCCGAAAAGCTGACCGGCGTGCAGCTTCCGTCCTGACGTGATCGTTGTCCGACCTCGCCGATTTCCCTGTCACTGAGCTGTCGGTGCCGGCTCTCGGGCTTGGTCGACGAGGTCGTGCACCAAGCCGATGATGACGTCCATCTGAGCGATGACCTCGACTCGCAACCGATCTTGCCCGTCTTCGGGCATGGTCGGTGCGTCGGGACGGTCGAGCGACATCAGCAAGTCGATGTTGGTGCGCAACGCGGTCAGCGGCTCCATCAGTTCGGCACCGGCGTCGACGATCAGCTGCCCTTGCCTGGCTCGGGACCGAGACAGGGAGGCCAACATCTCGTTGAAGCTGTTGGCGAGTGACGCGAGTTCGTCGTCTCCGTTGACATCGATGGGCTCGAAGTCTCCGGTTCTGGCAACTCGTTCGGTGCCTGCGCGGAGGCGGGTGACGGGTCTGAGGCCGGTGCGGGCCACAGCGGTACCGGCGACGCCGGCCAGCGCGACGAGAAATCCTCCGACGAGAACGAGAGCCAGTGTGAGTTTGGCCAGTAGACGGGACGCTCCACCGAGCGATTCGGCCACCATGATGGTTTCTCCGGAGGCGGTGCGCTGGGCGGATATGTAGTAGCCGCGTACCTCGCGCAGCGACCGATCCGCGCTGCCGTCCACGACCGATTGCTCGGGGGCATCCAGAACGCCGTCGGGGTTCGTGAAGGGGTCGGCACAGTTGGAGGAGGTCATCAATTCTCCGCCGGTAGCTATCAGTGCGACCTTGGCCGTGGATTCCTCGGTCGCGAAACCGAACAGGTAGGGCGACGCACCCGACGCTGCGCTGGCCATCAAGGCGTCGCTGTTGCGTCCGACGCGGTCGATGACCTGTGAACGCAGGGCCTGCTCCGCGACGAGATAGATCGCCAGAGCGCTGACCGCGACGGCGAGGGCCGCCACACTCATCGTCAACACTCGGATCCGTCCGTGCAACGACAGCGCCCTGGGGCGCGGCGTCACACGTGAATTGCTCATTTTTCGAGTATGCCGGTCGAGGCGTGAGAGTCCATCCGCAGGTAGCCCTACGATCCGAGCGACAGATCAGGGCACGTCGTCCACATCGGCGGAGCCGACTACCTCGAATCGAACTCTCGGGTAGTCGGCTCCGAACGACAGGGCGATTACCGCGCCCCCGCAATCAGCTACCGAGGACGCAGAACTGGCCGCTGGAGAGATTCAGAGCTAGGGACAGGGGCCCGACGCAATCGACGCCTCCGGCTTCCGAGGTGGCACCGGATCCCCAACCCGCGACGGCAAGCGTCGTCTGGCCGGCGTCGGCCCACGAGTGTGCGATGCCGCCGCCGAGCGCGAGTGCGTAGGCCGTGCCCGCGTTCTTGCTCGCTCCGAGGGCGACGCCGAATCCGTTGGCGAAGGTGGTCGTCGATCCGGGACCGTCGTTGACGCTGACCGCGGTGCCGCTGTCGACAGCACCGGCGGTGGCCCGGCCGGTGCCCTCCGAGGTGGCCCCGCAGCTCGCGGTGCCGTCGACCTGGATGTCGTTGGCCGAGGGCGGTGACACGCAGTTGACGGGGGCGGCCGACGCGGTGCCGGCACCCACGAGTGCAGCGGCGGTCATGCCCGAGCCGAGGGCGAATATTGCTGCGGTGCGGGCAATTCGACTACCGAATCGACTCGACGTGCGCGTGGAGGAGGAGTAGGAGAAAGAACGGCGGGGCTGGGAAACAGAGAACAACAGAAAGCTCCTTCACGAGCGAAACGGGTCGATGCGGCACACCGTACCCCGCTCGAGTCGTTCACGGCAGCAAGCCGCTCAGGTTTGTGTAACGGCGACGCTGACATCCGAGAACGAATCGTCGGGGAAGACCGGTTTTGCGGACTCAGTCCGGAGCTGTCGCGACCGAGGGCGTACGGCGCTGCGCTGCTCGTGTGTGCAGTGGATACGCCGAATCCAATTCCAAGACAGCATCTTTCGTGGTTCGGATCAGTGTCGACCGTCATGCCCCACTCGACATGGTGCGCGGCCAGGACGCACGCGCCGACGCCGGTGGATCGCAAGGAAATCGTTACCGGAAGGCGGTGGATCGTCGCCGGATGGAGCGCGGTGCAGAAGGCGGCAACGGCGGGTGCCGAGGGACGACAGGTTCGCCACCCTTGCCGGAGAAGATAGTTGCTGTCGAGCCGGCGGGGCGAACTGCGACAGTTCGGTGTCACAGAAGAAGTGCGCGTCGGGCCGATTCAATTTGTCAACGGTCACAATTGTTTTCGGGTTCACGACCGAGTGGACCGACCCGACCGGTCGGCTGGGCAACCGCCAGTCCCCGTCCGGGACGGCTCCGGTGACGAGCCGAGTGCGTGGTGAATCGGTCTGTTGTTCTGCAGATGCAATGTGCGGCAAGTCAGGGCTTCGAGCGCACTCGAAGGCGAACCGGTCAGACGCTGCCTTCGTATCCGTGTTGGCGCCATGCCTCGTACATCGTCACCGCCGCGGCGTTGGCGAGGTTGAGTGATCGACGTCCAGGAATCATCGGTATGCGGAGGAGATCGCTCACGTGCGGGTCTTCTAGGACCTCGTCGGGGAGTCCGGTGGGTTCCGGTCCGAAGAGAAGAACGTCGCCGGGCTCGTAGGCGACGTCGGCGTAGGAGCGTGTTGCGTGGGCGGTGTACGCGAATACCCGTTTGGGTGCCAGCGCCGACCAGGCCGACGGCAGGTCCCGGTGCACAGTGACGGAGGCCAGATCGTGGTAGTCCAAGCCGGCACGTTTCAGCTTGGGCTCGGACATGTCGAAGCCGAGCGGACCCACCAGGTGCAGCTCGCATCCGGTACCGGCGACCAGGCGAATCGCATTGCCGGTGTTCTGCGGGATTCGGGGCTCGAAGAACATCAGTCGAAACACCCGGTTCACTCTGCCACCACGAACCGGAGAAGTATGGGGCAGGTGGACGACGAGCAGACCATCGGTGAAGATTTTTCCGACACTCGACTGGACGGGCAGGAGTGGAAGGGCAGGCAATTCGTTCGGTGCACCTTTCGTGATGCCGACATGAGTGGAGTTCAAACCGACTCGGTGGTGTTCACCGAATGCGACTTCACCGGCACCGACCTGACCGAATCGATTCACACGAACTCTGCCTTCCGCTCGTGTACTTTCACTCGGACCAATCTGCAGCACAGCACGTTTCGTCACTCGACCATGATGGGCTCGGTATTCGTCGACAGCCGGATGCGGCCCGCGATCTACGACGAGGTGGACTTCACCCTTGCGGCGCTGGGAAACGTCGACCTACGCGGCCTCGACCTCACCGGTTGTCGGATGAGAGAGGCGAACCTCATGTCTGCAGATTTCCGGAAGGCCGTCGTGTGCTCGGTGGATTTCGTGGGTGCCCGCACCGTCGACGCCAAGTTCGACGAGGCCGATCTGCGCGGAGCCATGGTCGATTCGTCGTTGTG
Source organism: Rhodococcus sp. NPDC078407 (assembly GCF_044542515.1). Lineage (NCBI taxonomy): Bacteria > Bacillati > Actinomycetota > Actinomycetes > Mycobacteriales > Nocardiaceae > Rhodococcus > Rhodococcus sp. NPDC078407. Next base: position 108,041 of record NZ_JBITUQ010000013.1, read on the forward strand.
GGTCAGCGCAAGCGTGCGAGGTGCCAAGATCGAGCTGATGCAGGCCGTGGCGTACGCGGGAGCGAACGGTCTAGTTGTGGAGGGCTGAAGTGCGGGGCCCGACCCGGTCATCGGACCGGCGCGGCGCAGCCGACCTCGAGCCTGGAACAATGGCCGGGTGACTGCAACGATTCTCGATGGCAAAGCGACCCGTGACGAGATATTCGTCGATCTCACCGCCCGCGTGACCGCGCTGCGTGAGAAGGGCATAACCCCAGGACTGGCCACCGTCTTGGTAGGCGATGACCCGGGTTCTGCGGCATACGTCCGGGGCAAGCACAACGACTGCGCCAAGGTGGGTATCACCTCCATCCGTCGCGATCTGCCTGCCGACATCACCCAGTCGGACCTCGAAGCAGTCATCGACGAACTCAATGCCAACCCCGAATGCACCGGGTACATCGTGCAGCTGCCGCTGCCCAAGCATCTGGACGAGAATGCCGCTCTGGAGCGGATCGACCCGGACAAGGACGCAGACGGCCTCCATCCGATCAACCTGGGACGCTTGGTGCTTGGCAAGGACGCTGCACTTCCGTGCACGCCGCGCGGCATCGTGCATTTGTTGCGCCGCTACGACGTGGCTCTCGACGGCGCGAAGGCGGTCGTCATCGGCCGAGGAGTGACGGTCGGTCGACCCATCGGCCTCCTGCTCACCAGGCGTTCGGAAAATGCCACGGTCACGTTGTGCCACACCGGAACCCGCGACTTGGCCGCCGAGGTCTCCCGTGCCGACATCGTCGTAGCCGCGGCCGGAGTCCCGGGTCTGATCACCGCGGACATGGTCAAGCCCGGTGCTGCCGTACTCGATGTCGGCGTGACCCGCACCGAGGACGGATTGCGCGGAGACGTCGCCGACGACGTAGCCGAGGTGGCAGGTTTCCTCTCGCCCAATCCCGGTGGCGTCGGACCGCTGACACGAGCCTTCCTGCTCACCAACGTCGTCGAGCGCGCCGAGCGCGCCGAGCGCGCCGCGGCCGGGAACTGAGCGATCCGGGGATGACCGCTGCCGAGGACTCGCGAGAAGACGACCCGGGTTTCCGGGCAGCCGTAGCGCGCAACCTGCCGATCGTCGCGGTGTCGGTCGTCGTGCTGGCCGCTCTTGTTCTGGTGCTGGCCGATCGCTGGCGGCGCGGCGCGTTCATCTTCGGGTGTGCGGCCCTACTGGCCGCAGTGCTGCGCTTGTGTCTTCCGGAATCACGGGTCGGAACCCTGAGCGTGCGCAGTCGCGGCTTCGACGTGCTCGCGTTGGGGTTCGTCGGCGGAGCGATCGTGTTCCTGTCGTTGTCGATCGACCCGCTGGGAACCGACTGACCTCAGGGCTGGACCGCCCGGCCCGAACAGCAGCGGTGTCAGCGCCGTCCGAGGCGGGCGAGTTCCATGGTCTCGGCCAGCAGTTTCGCCACCGAATCGGCTTCGGTCAAAAAGCCGTCGTGGCCGTCGCGGGACTGAATCACTTCGAGTCCGCGGCAGTGGGGAAGTCCACGGGCAATCTCTTTCTGCAACCGCAGTGGGTAGAGACGATCCGAATCGACTCCGCCCACTATGGTCGGAACCGGCACCGACGCAAGAGCTTCGGTCACGCCGCCGCGGCCCCGGCCCACGTCGTGTCGGTTCATTGCCTCGGTGAGTAGCACATACGTCGCCGCATCGAATCGGTTGACCAACTTCGCAGCCTGGTGCTCGAGGTAGCTCTGTACCGAATATCTCCCGCCGGCCCACGGATTTTCGTCCTGCTGTGGGGAGTTGTCGAACCGAATGTCGAGTTCGCTCTCGGTGCGGTACGTCAGATGCGCGATGCGTCGCGCGATACCCAATCCGGCAGTCGGAGACGTTCCGGTGTCGTGGTAGTTGCCACCGAGCCAACCCGGATCCGCCTTGATCGCAGCGATCTGTGTGGTCTGCGTTCCGATCTGGTCGGCTGTGGCCCGGGCTCCGACGGCCAGAACCAAAGCCGCTGCCACTCGATCGGGATGACTGACGATCCATTCGAGAGTCCGCATGCCGCCCATGGAGCCACCGACAACGGCGGCGAAGCGCTCGATACCGAGGGCATCGGCGACTGCCACCTCCGCCGCGATCTGATCGCGGATGGAGATGTCCGGGAACGTCGAGCCATACGGCGTGCCGTCGGGCGAAATGCTGCTCGGTCCGGTGGTGCCGCCGCACCCGCCGAGCACGTTGGTTGCCACGACGCACCATTCATCGGTGTCGATGGGGCAGCCGGGACCGATCATTCCGTTCCACCATCCCGGCAGGGCGTGATCGGCGTCCGGCGGGCCGGACACGTGAGAGTCCCCGGTCAGGGCATGTTCGACGAGTACGACGTTGCTGCGGTCGGTAGCGAGTTCGCCCCACCGCTGCACCGCGACGGTCACCTGGGGGATTCGCGCACCGTTCTCGAGATCGAGACCACCGATGTCGATGGTGCCCAACCGCCCGTCCGGAGACGGGAGTACCGCCTCCGGACGAACGCCTGTGTCGCAGCTGTGGCTCAAGATGCCGCCGCGCTGAATCCGACCTCGAGATCGGCGATGATGTCGTCGATGCCTTCGATCCCCACGGCCAGGCGAACCAGACCAGGCGTCACTCCCGACGCCGCCTGCTCCTCGGGGGTCAGCTGGGAATGGGTGGTGGACGCGGGGTGGATGACGAGTGAGCGCACGTCTCCGATGTTAGCTACGTGGCTGTGCAGAGTGAGCGCGTTGACGAACTTCTTGCCCGCGTCCACTCCGCCCTTCAACTCGAACGCGACGATGGCACCTTGCCCCTTGGGCAACAACTCCTGGCCGCGCTGGTACCACGGCGACGATTCGAGTCCGGCGTAGTTGACCGAGAGGATGTCGTCGCGACCGGCGAGGAACTCGGCAACCTTCTGGGCATTCGCCACGTGTCGCTCGATCCGAAGGCTCAACGTCTCGATGCCCTGGCTGATGAGGAAGGCGTTGAACGGCGAGACCGCCGCGCCGATGTCACGCAACAACTGCACACGTGCCTTCAATGCGAATGCGGGAGCACCGAGATCGGCGAACACGACGCCGTGGTAGCTCGGATCGGCGGTGGTGAAGTTGGGGTGACGGCCCTGCGTCCAATCGAAAGTGCCGCCGTCGACGATGACGCCCGCGATGGCCGTTCCGTGTCCGCCGAGGTACTTCGTCGCGGAATGCACCACGATGTCGGCCCCGTGCTTCAACGGCTGCAGCAGGTACGGCGTCGCCACGGTGTTGTCCACGATCAGCGGAATGCCGTTCTCGTGGGCCACTGCCGAGATCCCCGGGATGTCGAGGATGTCGTTCTTCGGGTTCGAGATCGACTCGCCGTAGAACGCCTTGGTCGACGGAGTGATGGCGGCACGCCACTGCTCGAGATCATCGGGATCGTCGACGAACGAGACGGTGATACCCAACTTGGGGAGCGTGTAGTGGAACAGGTTGTACGTGCCGCCGTAGAGCCGCGGGCTCGACACGATGTGGTCGCCGGCCTCGGCGAGGTTGAGAATTGCGAACGTCTCGGCGGCCTGGCCCGACGCGAGCAACAGCGCTGCGACGCCGCCTTCGAGTGCAGCGATGCGCTGCTCGACGACGTCCTGGGTGGGGTTGATGATGCGGGTGTAGATATTGCCCGGCTCGGCGAGACCGAACAACGCGGCCGCGTGATCGGTGTTGTCGAACGTGTACGAGGTGGTCTGGTAGATCGGCAGTGCGCGAGCGTTGGTGGTGCCGTCCGGGGTCTGTCCCGAGTGAACCTGCTTGGTTTCGAAGCTCCAATTGTCCGAAGGATCGGTGAACGAATCCTCGGTGGGTGCTCCGGTGGCGTCGACGATGTCGGGGGTCGAATCGGTCATGGCTGGTGATACTCCGTTTTCTGAGGCGACGCTGCCTGAGACAAAACTGTCCGAGACAAGTCTGTTCGAGACGAATCGAATGTCGAATGTTGCTCGAGAAGTCGAGCGCTACGGGGCGTATCGGTACAGCGACACATGAGAGAACCTCCTGACAGGCCTCGACCCCGGGAGGTCGAAGTTTCAGTGGGTCCGCTTCCTGCGGACCCGCGCTTGTCGATTCGGCACTCGGCGTGCCGAACCGGCCTGGTCGTTCACCCGGGGCACCCCACCGCGGTTGGAGGGTTGCCGGCCAGCAAGCCGGGGCTCGATGCTGGCACTCATGACCTGGCGAATATCTTAGCGGGTGCGTACGTGCCGAAGGAACAAGGGCTCGTAGGGCGTCCGGCCGTGCTCGAGCAGATGCTCGGGTGAGGACAATCACCGCACTGTGGCTCGATTACTGGTGCCCAGAGGGAAGACAATGAATGGACTGGCCGTTGCTCTTTGTCGGTTGCGCTTCTGAATCGATTCGGCGAGCCGCCGATGCTCGTCGCTCACATCTCCGATCGAAACGAAGGTAGTACCGCTGTGACTGTCACCGATTCCGCTCTTTCTCGTGTCAGCGCTGTGCGCGGCAGGGTGTCGAGTGGCCTGAGCGTCAGTCATCGACCCCACTCGACTCGCCGCAAACTCGCGATGCTGGCCCTGTCCATCGGCGGATTCGGCATCGGCACCACGGAATTCGCGTCGATGGGCTTGCTGCCGGACATCGCCACCACGATGGGAATCTCCGAGCCCTCAGCGGGGCACATGATCTCTGCGTACGCGCTCGGGGTCGTGGTGGGCGCTCCCACCATTGCTGCTTTGGCTGCGCGCGTTCCCCGGCGAATGTTGCTGCTGGTGCTGATGGTGGCCTTCACCCTGGGCAACCTCGGAACAGTGTTCGCGCCCAGTTTCGACGAGCTCGTCGCCTCACGATTCGTCGCGGGCCTACCGCACGGTGCGTACTTCGGAGTGGCCGCACTGGTGGCCGCACACCTCGCCGAACCGGGTAAACGAGCCAAAGCCGTCGCGATGGTGATGATGGGTCTCTCGGTCGCCAACGTCGTCGGGGTACCGGTGGCAACCTGGATCGGGCAGGCGCTCGGTTGGCGCAGTGCATTCGCTCTCGTGGCTGTGATCGGTGCTCTCACCGTCGCGGCGCTGGCCGTGTGGATGCCGCGGTTGGATGCAATGCCGACCACCAGCCCCATCACCGAGCTCGGTGCACTGCGCCGCAGCCAGGTGTGGATGACGCTGTTCGTGGGAATCGTCGGGTTCGGTGGCATGTTCGCGGTGTACACCTACATCGCATCGACGCTGACCGACGTCGCCGGTCTCGCTCGTGCACTCGTTCCGGTCGCCCTGATGATCTACGGCCTGGGCATGGTCACCGGCAATTACGCCGGTGGCTGGCTGGCCGACCGGTACCAGCTCAAGGGCACCTTCGTCGGTCTGGCCGCAACGGCCGTGTTCTTGGCGATGTTCGTAGCAGCAGCGCACAATCCGATCACTGCACTGCTCCTGGTCTTCCTGATCGGCGCAGCCGGCTCCTCGGTGGTCCCCGGCTTGCAGACGCGGTTGATGGACGTGGCCGAGGACGCCCAGACGCTGGCAGCATCGCTGAACCACGCTGCATTCAACCTGGCCAACGCCATCGGTGCGGCCGTCGGTGGTGCCGTGATCGCCGCCGGCTTCGGCTACACGGCACCCGCCGCCGTCGGCTCGGGCCTGGCGGTGGCCGGTCTCGGTGTGCTGGCCACCGCCATGTGGATGGACAGGCGCACGGCCGTCGAGCGGTAGCGCCCGGTCCCTCCTAACCGGTGATCGTCGCCGCCGTTCCGTCCAGTGCTTCGGTCAGGGCCGGGGTGAGCTTGTCGATGACGTACGGCAAGCTCAGCACGCTGGTGAAGTAGATTGCACCGGCCGTCACCCCGTCTGTGAAGACGAGATTGCCGTCCTGCACCGGCTCCAGCGCGTTGTACACCGCTTCTTTCTCCAGCTGGGCCCGGTCGCCGGGTCCCTCTGTTCCCCAGATCAACACGTCGGCAACGTTGAGCACCGACAGGTTCTCCAGAGGAATGCCGGCTTGGGCGCTGCCGTCGGCCGGAACGAATGCGTCGATGTCGTCGGGGATCACGAAGCCGAGCTTCGTGAGAAAGTCGGTGCTCAGTCCGTCCTGGTACGCAATCGCCTTGCCCTCGTAGAACGCGTTCTGTAGGAAGATCGCCTTCTTTCCGGCGAACTCCGGGTGGGCGGCAGCGGCGTCCGCGAATTTCTGGTTCACGCCGTCGATCAGCTGGTCGACCTCGGACTTCTTGCCCAGTGCGCGACCGATCTTCTCTGCCTGGACGTCCCAGGGCTCGAAGTAGGCGGTGGACGCATCGGACTGCGCGAGCGTCGGTGCGATGTCGCTGAGTGTGTCGTACGTTTCTTCCGTCAGGCCTGCGTTGGTCGCGATGATCAGATCGGGCTCGAGTGCGGCGATCTTCTCCGTCTCGAATCCATCGCCCGTATTCGAGAGCACCTCGGGCTGCGCGTCGCCCAGCGCCGCCTGAGCCCAGGGCCAGGTTGCGTACGGCTGGTCGCCGTACCACTCCGTGACGCCGACGGGTATGACGCCGAGCGCGAGGACGGTGTCCTGTTCGGTGTATCCCGCCACGACGATTCGAGTGGGTTCCGCAGGAACGACCGTCTCACCGAACGCATGCTCGACCGTGACCGGGAAGGCCGAGGAGTCGGACGCGGAGCCCGCCGCGGCGGGAGTCGCCTCGTCGCTCGAACACGCACTGAGCAGTCCTGCGGTGGTCAACGCAATCGCGCACACCGACAGGGTCGTGCGTAGTGACCGGATGTGCATGGAAAACCTTTCGAGAGGGAAGATCGACGAACAAAGGATAGCCGAACCTAAATTAAAGGCAATGCCGAGATCTACCTTCGGGCCCGGCCCAACCTTCACCGAACCTCCACATTTCCCGACGGGCTCCCCCACGTGCGCCCTCTAGGGTCAGTTCTCATGAGCCGCACAGTTCTCGTCGTCGACGACGAGCCCACGATCTCCGAGGCCGTTGCCGCTCGGCTGCGCGGCGAAGGCTACGAGGTCATCACTGCCGTCGACGGCCCTTCGGCCGTCGACGCGTGTGCCCGAATGGATCCCGACGTGGTGGTGCTCGATCTGATGCTGCCCGGGTTCGATGGGCTCGAGGTGTGCCGCCGCATCCAGGTGTCCCGCCCGGTTCCGGTGTTGATGTTGACGGCCAAGTCCGACGAGACGGACATGCTCGTCGGCCTGGGAGTGGGCGCGGACGACTACCTGGGCAAGCCGTTCAGTATGCGCGAGTTGGTCGCTCGCGTGCACGCCTTGGTTCGGCGCGCCGAGCGCACCGTGACCGCCCAACCCCATGCCGTTCGCGTCGGTGACGTGGAGATCGATCATCGGGAACGGAGGGTGACCAATCCATCCGGTGACATCCATTTGACCAGAACGGAATTCGACATCCTCGCCTATCTCGCTGCTCGGCCGCGCACAGCGGTCTCGCGGGAAACGCTGCTGTCGGAACTGTGGGGCTGGGACGATTCGGCCAGCAGTCGCACGGTCGACTCCCACGTGAAGGCGTTGCGTCGCAAACTCGGTGGCGATCTCATCCGCACCGTCCACGGCGTGGGCTATGCCGTCGAGGCACCGCGATGACGCGCATGCTGCCGCGCCCACTGGACCTGGTGCGCTCGTTCAAGCTCAAGGTGTCGTTCATCGTGGGCACAGTGTTGGTGCTTGCGAGCGTCGTCTTCTGGTTCGGTGCGGGTTGGCCATTTCGCTACACCCTTCTCGCGGCGCTGGTGGTGTCTCTGGCCGCGACGCAGTTCGTCGCCCACGGAATGACTTCTCCTCTGCGCGAGATGACCTCGGCCGCAAAGGCAATGGCGCGTGGCGACTACTCGATACGCGTGCGGGCCACCTCGCGCGACGAGGTAGGACAGCTCGCAACCGCTTTCAACACCATGGCAGACGATCTCGAGGCCGCCGAGAAATATCGCCGTGAACTGATCGGCAACGTCTCGCACGAGCTGAAGACGCCCATCGCAGCCCTGCGTGCCGTACTCGAGAACATGGTCGACGGGGTGACCGACGCGAATCCCGCGACCCTGTCGGTGGCGTTGCACCAAACCGAAAGGCTCGGCGATCTGGTCAGCGAACTGCTCGACCTGTCGCGGGTGGAGGGCGGCGTGCTCACCATTGCCCCGGAGGCATTCGACGTGCGGCAATTTCTCGAGGATGCGACCTCTGTACACCGTGATCGAGTGTCGATCGTGGTCTCGCCCGGCGATTCGACCGTCGTGGCCGACCGTTCTCGTTTGACACAGGTGATCACCAACCTCGTCGACAACGCCGTGCGGCATTCACCCCATTCGAGCACCGTGACGCTGCGGGCCCATCGAATCGGTGGAGCGTATGCATTCGACGTCGTCGACCGGGGCCCAGGCATCGCCCTCGCCGATCGCCATGCGGTGTTCGACCGATTCACCCGCGGCGGATCCACCGACGGCGGAACAGGTCTGGGCCTCGGCATCGCCCGCTGGGCCACCGAACTGCACGGCGGAACCATCGAAGTTCTCGACAGCGAAGTCGGCTGCCACATCAGAGTGACCATCCCCGAGCACTGACTTTCTCGATCCACCCGAACCGCGACTGCACGTCCCCGGACCGCAGCCGCCGACCTTCCATGCCCGAAACACAGAAGAAGGAAGCGCCATGACCACGATCGACACCCCGATTCATCCGACAGCGAAGCATCGTCATTCTTTGTGGGGTCCTCGCACCTGGCCGGTGCTGCGGTATGCGAAGGCTCCCCGCGCGGCGCTCCTCGGGGCCGCTGTTGCCGGACTGGTCGGGGCAGTAACCCTGGTGGACAACACGTTCGGTGTGCTGATCACCGCCCTGGCCTTCGTGGCGGTTGTGCTGGCAGCGCGCAGCGGCAGGCTCTCGCGGTGGGAATGGGCAGGAGTGGCAGGAGTGCTGGCATTGGCGAGCGTGTCTGCGCTCAGGGCAGCCGAGTGGATCGTGACGATGTCGACGACACTCGCCATCGTGGTCGCAGTAGTGGTGCTCTCCCGTGCCTGGACGTGGACGGGAATCGCCCTCGGCGGTCTACTCCCTGTGTTTCTTCCGGTGCGCGTGGCTCGGTGGACCGGTCGCGGAGCCGGTTCGATCGATCTCGAGGGGCCACGCCCGGTGCGGATCGGTGTGGTCTTCGTCGTCACGATCGCGCTCCTCGTCGTGTTCGCAGCGTTGTTCGGTGCGGCCGACAAGCGTTTCTCGGATGCTCTGGGCGCGGTGACACCCGAGTTCGATACCGCGTCCGTCGTGGGACGCATTCTGGTCTTCGTGCTCACCGCAGCAGGTGCGCTCGCCGTCGCCTACGTCGCACTGCATCCGCCTCGGTTCGATCGCCTCGCACCGGTGCCGCGTCGAACGGTGCGGTTGTGGGAGTGGATGGTTCCCCTCGGGGCTGTGGTGGCCCTGTTCGTCGTGTTCGTCGGGTTCCAGGTGTCGACGCTGTTCGGCGGGCAGGGGCACGTCCTCACCACCGAGGGTCTGACCAACGCCGAATACGCCCGACAGGGCTTCTGGCAATTGCTCGCGGTCACGGTACTGACATTGCTCGTCATCGCGGTGACGGTCGCGAAGGCTCGGCGAGAAGACCGGGGAGATCGAATCGCATTGCGGGCGTTACTCGGAGCGCTGTGCCTGCTGTCGTTGGTGATCGTTGCGTCGGCCCTGCATCGAATGTCGTTGTACGAGCAGCAGTACGGCTACACGACGCTCAGGTTGTTCGTCACGGCTGTCGAATGGTGGTTGGCATCGGTGTTCGTACTGGTTCTGGTGTCGGGCGTCCGGATGTCGGGGCGCTGGCTACCTAGAGCAGTGGGCGTCGGTGCAGTGCTGACCGTGCTCGCGTTGGCGGCTCTGAATCCGGACGCGTACATCGCGCGGCACAACGTCGATCGTTTCGAGCAGACCGGACGAATCGATACGTCCTACGTGGGTGGGTTGTCGGCCGACGCGGACGCGGAGCTCGAGCGACTGCCCGATTACGTGCGTCCCTGTGTAGAGGCTCGCGGTCCGGTGTTCGTCGGCGATACCTGGCACCTGTGCAAGGACCCGTCGATATCTGTACCCTGAGCAACGAATCGGGTTCGGGCATATCAGGGAGGTGCGAGATGAGATACCAGAGCATGGTCGTCACGTCACTGCTTCTCGTGTCGCTGTACCTGACGATGCCGACCGCAACGGCAGACGTGGCAGTGGTCCTCGTCGCCACGCTGGCGACGCTGATGCTGATCGCGCACCGAGTCGATGTTCCGGCACTGCTACGCCTACTGCCGAATGTCGGCCCCGCCGCAGAGGAACGCCACCGTCGAGGTGCGTTCCGGCGTCAACATCGCCCGGACTCCCCGGGCCGGCCCAGCCACGAGCACCCGGCGCGCTGGTGGGGGCGCTGTAGCTCGACAGTTCCCCCACGCCTTCGCAACCCGTTGTCCGCGAGGCTGCCGCAAGGAACTGAAAATGCTCGACTCTCGTACACTCCACCTGGCGATTCGCCGCTACGCCGGCACGCTGGTCGGTGTCCTGGCCGTTCTTCTCGTCGTCTTCACCGTCGTCGATGCACAACCTGCCGCGCAGATTGCGATGTTCGGTGCGCTGGTCGCGGCGTCGCTGCTGACTCTGGGCGCGACGGTCGATCCCGCCGCTACCGCCTCGCTGGGGCCGACTGCGGACGATACGGACGATCGACGTCTTCGCGGATCGTTCCGTAGGCAAGAGCACCCCGATACTCCCGGACGTCCTATGCCGAGAGCTCCCGGTTCGGTCTTCGGACCGGATCGGTGGCTTTAGTTCTCCTGAGCCACTGCGAGATCCGGTCGACACGCCACTCGACCGACTTCTCTCACAGTGAGGTGTTCCACCATGCTCGATTTCGTCTATTACCCCGTTTCTGCGGTGCTGTGGTTCTGGCACCAGATCTTCGGGTTCGTGCTCGGCCCCGACAACGGCGTCGCTTGGGCGTTGGCCGTGATCTTTCTCGTTTTCACCCTGCGTACGCTGTTGATCAAGCCGTTCGTCAGTCAGATTCGTTCGCAGCTCGCCATGAAAAGGCTCCAACCACAGCTCGAGGCCGTACAGAAGAAGTACTCCGGGGACCGTGCTCGGCAGGCAACCGAGATGCGGAAGTTGCAGCAGGAACACGGTTTCAACCCCTTGATGGGATGCCTGCCACTGCTGGCGCAGGGCCCGGTTTTCATCGGTCTGCTGCACGTGCTGCGCTCGTTCAACCGAACCGGAACCGGATTCGGTCATCTCGGTATGACGGCGCAGGAGAACGCGAACACCGCGAACTACGTCTTCAGCGCCGCCGATGTGCAGTCCTTCCTCGACGCACGGCTCTTCGGTGCGCCGATCTCGGCTGCCGTCAACAGCTCTCGGGAGGTGCTCGAAGCATTCGGTCCGTTCGGCGGAGTGCCGTCGGTGTGGAGCATCGCGCTCGTTGCGGTCCCGCTGATGATCATCGCTGCGGTGGCCACGCATCTGAACTCGCGGGCATCCGTCGCCCGGCAGGACGCAGCGGCGCTCGCCAACCCACAGACCGCGATCATGAACAAGCTCGTGCTCTGGGTGTTCCCGGCCGGCGTGCTCGTCGGTGGGCCGGTTCTTCCGGTCGCGGTGTTGCTGTACTGGGTGAGCAACAACATCTGGACCTACGGCCAGCAGCACCTCGTCTACCGACGCATCGACCGAGAACCGAGTACGTCGCCGGAGGTGACATCGGCGGTGGCCGCGCCGAAGCCCGGGGCCAAGCCGAGGCGTCGGTAGTACTGCGACCTGCCGTCTGTCGGTGACCTCCGCTACGGTCGTCGGCGTGCCGATCACAATTTCCACAGTCAACGTCAACGGAATCCGCGCTGCTGCTCGCAAGGGCATGCTGCCGTGGCTCGAGGCCACCGATGCGGACGTCATCTGCCTGCAGGAGACCCGTGCCAACGACGGGGAATTGACCAAGGCGCTGGCCCCGGCCCTCGATGCGGGCTGGCACCTGGCCTCGGCCGAGCCGTCTGCAAAGGGGCGCAACGGGGTGGCCCTGTTGTCGAAGGCCGCCCCCGATGCGGTTCGCACCGGTATCGGAGCGGCCGAATTCGCCGATGTGGGTCGCTACATCGAGGGCGACTACGGCGACGTCACCGTGGCAAGCCTCTACCTGCCGTCGGGTGAGGTGGGCACGGAGCGTCAGGACGAGAAGGAACGCTTCATGGCGGCGTTCGCGAAGTATCTGGCCAAGACGTCGAAAGCTGCGAAGTCCGCCGACCGAGACGTGGTGGTGTGCGGCGATTGGAACATCGCCCACACCGAGGCGGATTTGAAGGCATGGAAGACCAACCGCAAGAACTCCGGCTTCCTGCCCGAGGAACGCGAGTGGGTGACGCGGTTGCTCGCCGAGAAGGCCCCCTGGACCGATGTCGTACGGGCGTTGCACCCGGGAGTCGAAGGTCCGTACAGCTGGTGGTCCTATCGCGGCAAGGCCTTCGACAACGACGCAGGGTGGCGCATCGACTATCAACTGGCAACGAGAGACCTGGCCGAGCGCGCCAAGGAAGCGATCACGGAGCGGGCCGAGGCATACGACCAGCGGTGGTCCGATCATGCGCCGGTGACAGTGCGCTACCGCTAGAGCGGAGCCTGCGGAGTGATCTACGTTGCGAAGCGGAGCCTGCGGAGTGATCTACGTTGCGAAGCGGAGCCTGCGGAGTGATCGGGTTGGCACGCAGAAGCCAGGTGCCCGGGGGGCCGTGAAAAGATTGCGTCATGTCTTCTTCCGACTCCCTCGACACTCCGCAGGGTCCGCGTCGGCGGGTGCTCTCGGGCATCCAACCGACTGCCGATTCGTTCCATCTCGGTAATTATCTGGGTGCAGTGCGGAACTGGGTGGAGTTGCAGGACGAGTTCGACGCGTTCTATTTCATTCCGGACCTGCATGCGATCACCGTTCCGCAGGACCCCAAGGAGCTTCGGCACCGCACCCGAGTGGCCGCGGCGCAGTTGCTCGCGGTGGGAATCGATCCGGAGAAGTCGACGCTGTTCGTGCAGAGTCAGGTACCCGAGCACGCGCAGTTGGCGTGGGTTCTGAACTGCATCACCGGGTTCGGCGAAGCGGCGCGGATGACGCAGTTCAAGGACAAGTCCGCCAAGCAGGGTCGCGATCACACCAGCGTCGGACTGTTCACCTACCCGATTCTGCAGGCCGCCGACATTCTGCTCTATCGGCCGAATCTGGTACCCGTGGGCGAGGATCAGCGGCAACACCTCGAGTTGACTCGTGATCTGGCGCAGCGTTTCAATACTCGGTTCAAGAAGACGTTCGTCGTGCCCGATGCGCACATCATCAAGGGCACCGCGAAGATCTTCGATCTGCAGGATCCCACCGCGAAGATGAGCAAGTCATCGTCGAATCCGGCCGGCATCGTCAACATTCTCGACGATCCGAAGGTGTCGGCGAAGAAGATCCGTTCGGCAGTGACGGACAACGAACGCGAGATCGCGTTCGATCCGCAGAACAAGGCAGGCGTCAGCAACCTGCTGGTCGTTCAGGCTGCACTGTCCGGCGCGAGCATCGACGATCTGGTGGCCGGGTACGCGGGCAAAGGGTACGGCGACCTCAAGTCCGACACCGCCGACGTGCTGACCGAGTTCGTCGTTCCCTTGCGGGAGCGGATGGACGGGTTCATAGCCGATGTGACCGAACTCGACCGCATCCTCGCGGCCGGTGCGGATCGTGCCAGGGAAGTGGCAAGTCGAACGCTCGCTCAGGTCTACGACCGGGTGGGTTTCCTGCCTCCCGGTGCCTAGCATCTACTCCACGCCGGGTTTCGCGGCGCAGCGATGCGACGACTCTCTCCGACAGCAGCCGACGACAGCGAAAAGGTGAGCGCGATGCCCGATTTCAAGGCCATGCTCGACGACCGGCGTGCCCGGTGGCCGTGGCTGGACCACACCGTCGTTGCGGCGCAGCGTTATCAGGGTCAGAAGGGTGACTACTACGCGGCCGGTATGACGTACTTCAGTGTGCTGGCGTTGTTTCCGTTGCTGATGGTCGCGTTCGCGATCGCCGGCTTCGTGCTCGTCAATCAGCCCGAGTGGCTTGCCGAGATCCAGTCCCAGATCGCCAGCAACGTACCGGGGAGCTTCGGTGAGACGATAAATTCTCTGATCGAGACGGCCATCGAATCACGCACGAGTGTCGGCCTCATCGGTTTACTCGGTGCCCTCTACGCCGGTCTCGGGTGGATCGCAAATCTGCGTGAGGCGCTGACCGCCATGTGGGAGAGCCAGCACGAGCAGGGTGGTTTTCTGGCCACCAAAGCCAAGGATTTCGCCGCACTACTCGGTCTCGGTACGGCTCTGGTGCTGTCGCTGGGTCTCTCGGCGCTGGCCGGCGGCGGCGTCATGCGCAGCATTCTCGAATGGGCGAACCTCGACGCCGTTCCTGGAGTCGGAGTCGCGCTGCGCGCATTCTCGGTGCTTCTCGCATTGGCTGGCACCTGGGCACTGTTCACCTGGGTGATCTCACGCCTGCCGCGCGAGCCTGTGTCCTGGCGCAGCGCGGCCCAGGGCGCTCTGCTGGCCGCGATCGGGTTCGAGATCTTCAAGCAACTCGGTGCCCTCTATTTGGGATCGGTGACGAGCGGCCCGGCGGGAGTGGTGTTCGGACCCATCATCGGCCTGTTGGTGTTCGTCTTCACGACCTCTCGGCTCGTGCTGTTCTCGACGTCCTTTGCCGCGACCACTCGCGAAAGCCTGGCCGAAGCTCACGTTCCGGCACCGGAACCGGCGGTGATCAACACGAGGGTCGAGGTCAGTGAAGGCCCCGGCGTGACAGGAGGGTTGGCATTGGTCGGCGCGGGTGCCCTGGCAGCTCTCGGTGTCGCAGGCCTGCGCCACCGACGCCGCTGAACGTCGAGGTGGCGCCGCAGTAGGGCAGTGCTCTCAGCGGCCGCGTGAGAGTTTGCGTGCGCCCCACAGCAATCCGATGACCACGAACCCGCCGATGACACCTATCGCGATTCGAACGACTGTGTCGCCCTGGGCCTGCATCTCGGACTGACGTGACCCCGACCCCGACGCCGACACCGGTGGCTGCGCAAGAGTTGGTGCCGCCGCGGTCGAGCGCGTACTCGTCACCGCCGACGTCGACTGCGGTTCGACGAGATCACCCACGGTGTCGTTCGCATCCATGGCAAACCCGTAGTCCAACAGGCGCGCCGCTTGCTCCCACGGGCGGATGGGCAGCACGTCGCCTTTCATGATCGTCACGACGAGACGTCGACCGCCCCGTTCTGCTCCCGCGACGAATGTCTGGCGAGCATCGTCGGTGTACCCGGTCTTTCCTCCGAGTGCTCCTTCGTAGTTGTAGAGCAGCTGATTGTCGTTGGAGAGGGTGAATCCGGGCCGGTCTTGGTCGTCCGGGATTGCGGGGTCCTTCGGGTAGCCGGGAAATTGAACGTTTTCGGTCGAAATGAGTTGTGCGAACGTCGGATCACGCATGGCCGCGCGGTAGATCAACGCCAGATCGTAGGCAGAGCTTGCCATGCCCGGACCGTCGAGACCGGACGGCGTGGCGGTGCGAGTGTCGAGTGCACCCAGTTCTGCGGCCTTCGCATTCATCTTGTCCACGGTGGCCGCATCCCCGCCCAACTGCCTTGCCAACGCATGTGCTGCATCGTTTCCCGAGGCCATCACCAGGCCCTGCATCAGTTGGAGATTGGTGTAGACGCCGTCCTTTCCGATGCCGACGGCGCTGCCCTCGGCATCGGCATCCTCTGCGGTCGCGGTGATCTGGGTGTCGAGGTTCAGCTCGTCGAGGGCGACGATCGCCAGTAGCACCTTGATCGTGCTCGCCGGCCGATGCCGTCCGTGCGGATCCTTGGCGGCCAGAACGGAGCCGGAATCCATATCGGCCACCACGAACCCGGTGGCCGAGATATCGGCAGGCAAGGGGGGAGCTCCGTTCGGCAGCACCGCTCCACACTCGGCAAGTCGATCCCCGCCGACTGCCTCGGCAGGTATCGGGAGTGGTTGCGGGGCAGTGCTTCCTGGGGCCGGCACCTCGGAGAGGTCGATCGCCGGGGGCGGTGACGCGGCGAACGGGCAGCTGTCTGTGTCGGGCGTCGTGAACGGCGGTGTCGTCGTCGCGGCGGGTGGCTCGGCGGCGGGTTGCGCCAGAGCCGGTCCACAGCCGATGCCGACGAGAGCCATCGTCACTGCCGACGCGGCCACGCACACTCGAATCCTTTTCATCGCGCATCACCATAAGCGCTCGGGGGTCGGTCGAGGTGGCGACCCACCGGCCGAGCCTCGTGCGACCGGCCGCTCGAGTGCGTACCCCGGACGCCATCTCGTACAACGGCCCGTCTGTCGACCTCGCGTCGCGTCATGGTCCTCTCTCCACTATGAGAACTCGCTCATGTTGCGCTCCTGTAGTTCTCACGTTCGGCAGCGATTGTTGAGTCATCACCGAAACGGTGGCCCACAGAACTCGGATCGAAGGAGCGCAACATGAGAATGCCAGGAAAGTTCGTCATCGTCGGTGCAGCAGCCGTTGTCGTCACCCTCGGGAGCGTCGGCGCGCTCGCGATTGCCGACGATGACCCAACCCAGCAGCGGCCATCCTCGATCTCGGTGGAACAGCCTCTGTCGGAGGCAGATTCGGCACCGAACCCGCCGGCAGCTCCTCAGCAGCCCGCGCCGAACCAGATCCCGAACGACCGCTACGACGACGACTGGGATGATCGGAACGACGATCTGGACGGTCGTGACGACGACTGGGACGACCTCAACGACGACCGGGATGACCGCAACGACGACCGGGATGACCGCAACGACGACCTGAACGACGACCGGGACGACCTGGACGATGACCTCGACGACGACCGGAACGACGATTTGGACGACGACAACGATGACAACGACCGGGACGACTGATACCCGAGCAGTGGCGTCGGCACCGGCCGGTGCCACTGCTGTCTCGACCGGGGCAGCTGTCTCGGAAGGACTGCTGTCTCGCCGGGGCTCATGTCTCGGCCAGTCGGTATCCCATTCCGCGGACGGTTTCGATTCGAGCGGCACCGAACTTCGCCCGAAGGTAGCGAACGTAGACGTCGACTACGTTCGAGCCCGGATCGAAGTCGTAGCCCCACACCTGCGAGAGGAGCTGCTCTCGCGAGAGAACCTGGCCGGGGTGGCGCATGAAGGTCTCGGCCAAGGCGAACTCACGGGCCGACAGGTCGACGGTGCGGTCTCCCACCACCGCTCGCCGGGTCCGCAGGTCGAGGGTGAGGTCGGCTACCGCGAGCTGTGTGGTGTCGGCGGTCCGCTTGGTATCCAAGCGAACTCGAATGCGCGCCAGTAGTTCCTCGAATCGGAACGGTTTGGCCATGTAGTCGTCGGCACCGGTCTCGAGACCGGACACCACGTCCCGCACGCTGTCCCGTGCGGTCAACACGATCACCGGAATCTCGCACTGCTCGCCGCGTAGTCGCTGCAGAACCTCGAAGCCGTCCATGATCGGCAGACCGATGTCCAGTACCACCAGATCGAAGTCACCGCTGCGGGCGTGTTCGTAGGCGGATCTGCCGTCGGAGACGGTCGTTGTACTGAAACCGCTCGCTCGCAGCCCTTTCTGAACGAACGAGGCGATGCGGGGTTCGTCTTCGGCGATCAGGATGCGGGCCATGGTCGATCCTTCTGCGGGGTAGGGGAGTCGGTCAGCGGGATCGTGATGGTGAACGTGGCACCGTGACCGGGGGCGCTGCCGACACTCACTCGTCCACGGTGGGCCTGCGCGATTGCCGTGACGATGGACAATCCGAGTCCCGCACCTTCGGTGCGTCTGCTCCCGTTGCGACCGCGGGCGAAGCGCTCGAAAATTCGTTCTTGCTCGTCGAGCTCGATTCCGGGGCCCGAGTCGGTGACCCAGAACCGGATGTCACCGTCGGACAATTGTGATCCGATGCCGACGCGACTACCGGGTGTCGTGTGGTGAGTTGCATTGTCCGCCAACGCCAGGAGTGCCTGAGTCAGTCGTTGCGCGTCGAGCGGTGCGTGGACGGTCGCGCTCGCCTCGAGCACCCATTCCCGGTCGGCGAGGGTCGTCACCTTGTCGAACACGCTTCGAGTGAGCGCGTCGACATCGGTGACCACCGGCGTGACGAAGCTCGTCTGCTCGGCCCGGGTGAGCAGCAACAGGTCGCCGACGAGCCGGTTCATCCGGTCGAGTTCGTCGTCGACGAGAGTGACGGTGTCTCGAACGTCGGCGGGGTCGCGGTGGTCGAGCACATCGAGGTGACCTCGGACGATGGTGATGGGAGTGCGCAGCTCGTGCCCTGCGTCGTCGAGGAATCTGCGCTGACTCGCCGCGCCGGACTCGATTCGGTCGAGCATCGAGTTCAGTGTGTCGATCAGAGCTCCGATGTCGTCGCCTCGACCCGCTGTTCTGGCATCGGTGATGCGGCCGGACAGGTCGGTCTCGGTGATCGTTCGGGCGGTGGCGGTGATGTGCCGGATCGGCGACATGATGCGGCCCGCGACGAACCACGCTCCCATTGCCGCCAGTACCGAGGTGACCCCGCCGACGAGAAGCATCAGAGTCGCGGTCTCGTCGGCAGAAGCGCGTTCCTGGTCGGCGAAGTAGGCGGCGACCACGACCCCGGTGATCGGATCGCCCGCCAGTGACACCGGCACCGCGAGGTACACCACTTCACCGGCGGCGCTCGAGTACGAACCCTCGACCGGAGCGGTGACGGCGGCGACCTCGGCGGTGAAGCCGGCGTCGTCGGACAATCGCACCGGTGCCTGTTGTCTGCTCTGCACGGCGAAAGTGCCGTCCACGTAGCCCAGGAATTTCTCGTTGGGACGGGCGAGGTTGTAGGTGATCACCACGCGGAGCACGTCGTCGATGTCGTCGAACGGTGCGCCGGTTCCTGGATCGACGCCTGCGTCGGTGAGGGTGGTGAACTCTGCGATCTCGGTGCGCAGCGATTCGCGCATGCGGTTGTCGGTCGCGCGGATCATGAGTAGCCAGGTGGTGACGGTGACGGCTGCCAGAGACGCCAGCACCAGCAGCAGGACCCAGGAGAAGATCCGGCTTCGAGCGCTCGTCGGGCGCAGGGCGCGCAGTCGCGTCCGCATCACGCGGTCGGTCTTGCAGCAGCGTCAGTCGTCGTCGTCATCGTCATCCCAGTCGTCGTCGAAGTCATCGTCCCAGTCGGCAGGCGGCAACGGCGGCGGGGGCACGAATCCGTCCGGTGCCACCGGCTGTGGCGTGATGGCGGGCGCGGTGGCTGCGGGATCGCCCGGTCCCGGTGCGGGGGGAACGGGCCCCGGAGTTGCCGGGGCGGATTGGACGGGTGCCGAGGGTGCGACGATGGGTGCGGGCAAGGGGGTCTGCTCGCCCGTCGACCGAGTCGTCAGCAATGCCGCGACGAGTACGGCGAGCGTGAGCAGTCCCAGGGCCGCGAGAATGATGGTTCGCACAAGAACGAGTCTGATGACGGTGGATTGTGGCCACGTGAATCGCAGATGAGAGTTCTCTCATGTCGGCGGTCTGCACACCGATTTTGGTACCGGACCGATAATCGTCGAGGATGCGTGTCGGGTATCGATCGTTTCCCACAGTGATCAGGTCGGTGCGGCTGTGGGAAAGGGAGTGCAATGAGGTTTCGGCGCGGGCCGATCGCGGTCTGTGCGGTCGTGGCACGGTGGTCACCGACTGGATTCGACGGCGAAAAGTGAACGAAAGGTCCCCGTGCAGATTGCCGAAATTGCTGTCTATTCACACCAGCTGCCCGTCAGGGGCGGCCCGTACATCATGGCCAGCGGCTCAGTGGACGAACTGCAGACCACTGTCGTTCGCGTCACCGCGAACAACGGCGTGGTCGGATGGGGCGAATCGTGCCCCATCGGCCCGACGTATCAACCCAGCCACGCCGCCGGAGCACAAGCCGCCCTCCTGGAAATGGGGCCAGGCCTGATCGGCGCAAATCTCCAGCAGACCACCCTGTTGCACCGACGAATGGATTCCTTGCTCAACGGCCATCGGTACGCGAAGGCTGCGATCGATATTGCAGCATACGACCTCGTCGGCAAGACCTTGAACGTCCGAGTCGCGGACCTGCTCGGAGGCGCTGTCACCGAACGTGTCCCGTCGTACTACGCCTCGGGCATCGGAGAGCCGGACGCCGTAGCGGATATGGCCGCCCAACGGGCGGACGAAGGATGGCCCCGCATGCAGATCAAGGTCGGCGGTCGCGCCATCGAGGCCGACATCGAAACGGTCAGAAAAGTATGGGACCGAGTCGGTAATCGAATGCGGCTCGGCGTCGACGGTAACCGCGCGCTCACCGCACGGGACGCGCTACGTCTGAGTCGGGAATGCACTGACGTACCGTTCATCCTCGAACAGCCATGCAACACGATCGAAGAGATCACCTCGATCAAGAGTCAACTGAATCACGCGGTCTACCTCGACGAATCCATAGTCGACCTCGCCACAGTAATTCGAGCCACCGGGCAACGGCTGTGCGAGGGGTTCGGAATGAAGTTGACGCGGCTCGGAGGTCTCCGAAACATGGCAATATTCCGTGACATTTGCGAGACAGTGTCGCTGCCGCACACCTGTGACGACGCCTGGGGCGGCGACATCAACGCAGCTGCGTGTACACACATCGGCTCGACCGTGGACCCTCGACTCAACGAGGGCGTTTGGATCGCAGCGCCGTACATCGACGGCCATTACGACAGCGACAATGGCATTGTCGTCGAGGGCGGCCACATTCGATTGCCGACCGGCCCAGGACTCGGAGTCGTACCCGACGACGGAATCTTCGGGGAACCGATCGCCGTATTCGGCTGACGGCGTGCGCTGAGGTGGACTCGAGTCAGCTTGCCGTTCAACCAGAATCGCTGTCCTTCGAAACCGAGCATGGTCCCGCTCCGTCGCTCCCACAGCAACATTATCTTCCCCGCCTGGTGGTAGTCGCACGCATGGACGCCACACGATAGGGGCGCAGCTCGTCGTCCTCCTCGACCGTGGGCGCCAGAAGTTGGACTGTGCGCACGACGACATCTCGCTCGACGACCTCACCGAGGAAATGGCAGGCGGCGACGAACTGGCGACCCTCCCCGACGAACTGCGTCGGTGACCTGCCTAGCGGCGGTACATGCGTGAGAATCGGGCGCGGCGGGTAGAAGATCGGTAGCGGTGCCGGACGGCGTTGCCAGACGAAGGAGCCGAACATGAGCGAGCACGAGCCCCTCGGACCACTGTCGCCGGACTTTCTCGAATCCGACTTCTACGGGTACCAGAGCATGCTCGACGAGGCCGAGACCGAAAAGGTCCTGCGGACCCGCCGATTCCTGCAGGACGAGGTCGCGCCGCGAGCCAACGAATTCTGGGAGAGGGCCGCCTCCCCGGTGCACCTGATGCCGAAGATCGCCGGACTCGAGATAGCCGGTCTGGGTTACGAGTTCGACGACCGCAAGGCCTCACGCAAGCTCCTCACCGGCTGGCTCGAGATGGAGTTCGCGCGCGTCGATCCGTCCACGGGAACGATGTTCAGCGTCCACAGTTCACTGGCGATGAGCAGCATCTCGATTCTGGGCTCCGCGGAGCAACGCGAGCGGTGGTTGCCTCCGATGCGCCGTATGGAGACGATCGGTGCTTTCGGCCTCTCCGAACCGCACGGCGGTTCCGACGTTGCGGGCGGGTTGGAGACCACTGCCCGCCTCGAGGGCGACCACTGGATCCTCAATGGCAGCAAGCGTTGGATCGGCAATGCGACTTTCGCAGATCTGACCATCGTCTTCGCTAAAGACGAGGCCGACGGCGAGGTCAAGGGCTTCGTGGTCGAGAAGCAGTTCGAGGGATTCCGAGCCGAGAAGATCGAGGGCAAGTACTCGCTCCGTGCGGTGGAGAACGCCGACGTGCATCTGGAGAACTGCCGAGTGCCGGTCGAGAACAAGCTGGCGGAGGCCAATACTTTCGCCGATACCGCGAAGGTGCTCCGCTTGACGCGCGGTGGTGTGGCGTTCCAGGCCGTCGGTGTGATGATGGGCGCGTACGAGCGAGCCGTCGCCTACGCGCGGGAACGTGAACAGTTCGGAGCTCCGATCGCGTCCTTCCAGCTCATCTCCGACCTGATCGCACGCATGACGGCGAACATCACCGCCGCACTCGGCATGGCCATTCGTGTATCGCAGTTGCAGGACAACGGAATCCACTACGACGAGCACGCAGCGCTGGCCAAGACGTTCTGCACGACGCGGCTGCGCGAGGTGGTGAGTTGGGCTCGAGAGATCATGGGCGGCAACGGAATTCTGATCGAGCACGACGTCATCAGATTCTTCGCCGACGCCGAGGCGCTCTACTCCTACGAGGGCACCGCACAGATCAACAACCTGATCGTCGGCCGTGGTGTGACGGGCTTCGGCGCGTTCGTCTGAGGCGCGCCCCACGAACGACGACGCCCTCCGTGCACCGTGTGCGCGGAGGGCGTCGTGACGTTCGGGAACTAGCGAGCGAAGAGCAACGCGCGCTTGACTTCCTGAATTGCCTTGGTTACCTGAATACCGCGAGGGCATGCGTCGGTGCAGTTGAAGGTGGTGCGGCAACGCCACACCCCCTCGACGTCGTTGAGAATGTCCAGACGCTCGGTTGCACCCTCGTCACGGCTGTCGAAGATGAATCGGTGTGCGTTGACGATGGCGGCCGGACCGAAGTAGCTGCCGTCGCTCCAGAACACGGGGCACGAGGTAGTGCAGCACGCGCACAGGATGCACTTGGTGGTGTCGTCGAATCGGGCGCGGTCCGCTGCGGACTGGATCCGCTCACGGGTCGGCTCGTTGCCCGTCGTCATCAGGAACGGCTTCACGGCGCGGAACGCGTCGAAGAAGGGTTCCATGTCGACGATGAGGTCCTTCTCCACCGGAAGACCCTTGATGGGCTCGATGGTGATGTTCAGCGTCTTCGACGAGTCCTTGGGGAGCATGTCGCGCATGAGCACCTTGCAGGCGAGACGGTTGACACCGTTGATGCGCATCGCATCGCTGCCGCACACACCGTGTGCGCACGAGCGACGGAACGTCAGCGTGCCGTCCAAGTAGCCCTTCACGTAGTGCAGAAGGTTGAGCAGACGGTCTGTCGGCAGGGTGGGGACCTGGAAAGTGTCCCAGCGCTGACCGTCACCGCTTTCGGGGTTGAAGCGTGCGATCTTCAGGTTGACCATCACCGCGCCCTCGGGGACGGCCGGCAGGTTGGACTCGTTGGACTTCTTGTCCAGGGTGGGGGCGCTCATATCAGTACTTCCGCTCCATCGGCTCGTAGCGGGTTTGGATTACCGGCTTGTAATCCAAGCGGATCTCGGTGAGCAGACCTTGGCCCTCTTTGTAGGCCATGGTGTGCTTCATGTACTCGGCATCGTTGCGCTCGGGGTAGTCCTCACGGGCGTGTCCACCGCGCGATTCCTTCCGGTTGAGTGCGCCGACGACCGTGACCTCGGCCATTTCGAGCAGGAAGCCGAGTTCGATGGCCTCGAGCAGATCGCTGTTGTAGCGCTTGCCCTTGTCCTCGACGGTGATCTTGTTGTACCGCTCCTTGAGTGCGCGAACGTCCTTGAGTGCGGTTTCGAGACGTTCTTCGGTGCGGAACACTGAGGCGTTGTTGTCCATCGACTGCTGCATCTCGGAACGGATGTCCGCGACGCGCTCGTGCCCGTGATCGGACAGGATGGTCTCGAGCCAGTCCTGCACCATCTTCGCCGGCTCCTCGGGGAGCGGGGTGAAGTCGACGGAGTTGGCGTACTCGGCCGCCGCGATGCCGGCACGACGTCCGAAGACGTTGATGTCGAGCAGCGAGTTGGTGCCGAGCCTGTTGGCTCCGTGCACCGAGACGCAGGCGCACTCGCCGGCCGCATAGAGACCGGGGACGATGTCCTCGTTGTTGCGCAGCACCTCACCGCGAATCTTGGTGGGGATGCCGCCCATCGCGTAGTGGCAGGTCGGGTAGACCGGCACCGGCTCCTTGACGGGGTCGACGCCGAGGTACGTCCGCGAGAACTCCATGATGTCCGGGAGCTTCTCGTCCAGAACTTCCTCGGGAATGTGCGTGACGTCGATGTAGACGTAGTCCTTGTTCGGCCCGCCGCCGCGTCCTTCGAGCACCTCGAGCACCATCGAACGCGCGACGATGTCGCGGGGCGCGAGGTCCTTGATGGTCGGTGCGTAGCGCTCCATGAAGCGTTCGCCCGACTCGTTGCGCAGGATGCCGCCCTCGCCTCGCACCGCCTCGGAGATGAGAATGCCCAGGCCGGCGAGACCTGTCGGGTGGAACTGGTGGAACTCCATGTCTTCCAGGGGAAGACCCTTGCGGAACACGATGCTCATGCCGTCACCGGTGAGGGTGTGGGCATTGGAGGTGGTCTTGTAGATACGACCCGAACCGCCGGTGGCGAAGATGATCGACTTGGCGTGGAAGATGTGCAGCTCACCGGTGGACAGCTCGTAGGCAATGATGCCGGTTGCCACGGGTCCGTCGTCGGTCTCGGTCAGACACAGATCCAGCGCGTAGAACTCGTTGTAGAACTCGACGTCGTGCTTGACGCAGTTCTGGTAGAGCGTCTGCAGAATCATGTGGCCGGTGCGGTCGGCCGCGTAGCACGCACGACGCACCGGGGCCTTGCCGTGATCGCGGGTGTGGCCACCGAAGCGACGCTGGTCGATCTTGCCCTCGGGTGTACGGTTGAACGGAAGCCCCATCTTCTCGAGGTCGAGAACGGCATCGATGGCCTCCTTGGCCATGATCTCGACCGCGTCCTGGTCGGCGAGGTAGTCGCCGCCCTTGACGGTGTCGAACGTGTGCCACTCCCAGTTGTCTTCCTCGACATTGGCCAGCGCGGCGCACATGCCACCCTGAGCTGCGCCGGTGTGCGAGCGCGTGGGGTACAGCTTGGTGAGCACTGCGGTGCGAGCACGGGGTCCGGCTTCGATCGCAGCACGCATACCGGCACCGCCTGCGCCGACGATCAGTACGTCGTAACGATGTTCCTGCATGTAAGCGTCAGTGTCCTTAGCTCGCCGAGATGTTGGGATCGAAGGTGAAGATGACGTAGGTGCCGACGCCCATGATGAGGATCATCGACAGCACGAGAAGCGTGGTCAGCCAGAATCGCGTCGAATCCTTGCGGGAGTAGTCCGCGATGATCGTGCGCAGGCCGTTGCCACCGTGCAGCTGAGCCAGCCACAGCATCGTCAGATCCCAGAACTGCCAGAACGGGCTGGCCCAGCGACCGGCGACGAATGCGAAGTTGATGCGGTGCACGCCGTCGTCGAGCATCAACATGATGAACATGTGACCCAGGACCAGCACGACGAGTGCCAGACCGGAGAAGCGCATGAACAGCCACGCGTAGAGCTCGAAGTTGCCTTTGCTCTGACGCCGCGGCGTACGCGGGTTGGCCAGGCTGGCCGGACGGTCGTAGTTCGTGCCGAGGACCTTCGCCTCGGGACCCTGCGTCGACATCAGTGACCACCCGCCGTGAACATGTTGTAGAAGATTCGTCCCGCGCCGGGGATCATGACGACGAGCCAGATGACTGCGATCGCCCACAGCATGGGCTTCTGGTACTGCGGTCCCTTGGACCAGAAGTCGATCAGCATCACGCGGATACCGTTCAACGCGTGGTACAACACTGCTGCGACGAGGCCGATTTCCATCAGGCCGACGAGCGGAGTCTTGTACGTCTCGATGATGGCGTCGTAGGTTTCGGGATTGACCCGAACCATCGCCGTGTCGAGAACGTGGACGAACAGGAAGAAGAAAACCAATACGCCAGTGATGCGGTGCAGAACCCAGGACCACATGCCCGGGTCTCCGCGATACAAAGACCGCTTGCGCTCCTTGACCGGAGCGACTTCCGTCGTGCTACTCATCGAGTGCAATGCCTCCAACGTCGTTGGTGGACGCTTCGAGTCCGGTAGCCGGTCTTGTCCTGACTCGATTTGTCGCGATTCGGCCCTAGTGCTGGTTGTACTAGCCGCTTACTGGAAACTGTAAACCCATTCGAAACATGGAACGAATTCGACTCGAGGTTCCTGTGGTGCCGAAATCCGGTGTTAGGTTTGCCTTCCCAATTGGCGCACGCACTTTCGGGCGGATCTCTGCATCAATTCAGACACCGTGATTGGATGGTTCACCATGAAGGAAATCGACTGGAATACGTTGCGCGACAATGCTCATGAGGCAATGCGTCGTGCTTACGCACCGTACTCGAACTTTCCGGTCGGTGCGGCTGCCCTGGTGGACGACGATCGGATAGTCACTGGGTGCAATGTGGAGAATGTCTCATACGGTTTGGGGCTCTGTGCCGAATGCGGGCTGGTGTCGAACCTGCACTCGAGTGGGGGCGGCAGGCTCGTGGCCTTCTCCTGCTGCGATTCTCGGCGTGAGATCCTCATGCCGTGTGGGCGATGCCGACAGTTGCTGTTCGAATTCGGCGGCCCGGACCTGCTGGTCGACACCACCTCGGGGCCGCGTCGACTGGCAGAGTTGCTTCCGGACGCATTCGGCCCCGACAACCTCGACGAAGGACGCGTGAACAACCATGCCTGACGCCGTATCGATCATCAGCGCCAAGCGCGACGGCCGCGTTCTCGACGACGAGCAGATCGAGTGGGTGATCGCGGAGTTCACTCGCGGAACCGTCGCACCGGAACAGATGTCGGCACTCGCAATGGCAATTCTGTTGCGCGGATTGTCTCGTCGTGAACTGAGTACGTGGACCGGAGCAATGATCGCCTCCGGCACCCGCATGGACTTCTCCGCCCTCCCGCTGCCCACCGTCGACAAGCACTCGACCGGCGGTGTCGGAGACAAGATCACCTTGCCCTTGGCCCCACTCGTCGCTGCGTGCGGGGCAGCGGTGCCGCAGCTGTCGGGGCGGGGTCTGGGGCACACCGGCGGAACGCTCGACAAGCTCGAGTCCATCCCCGGGTGGCGGGCGGATCTGAGCGGAGAGGAGATGCATCGCATCCTGGCCGATCCGGCGGTGGGCGCGGTCGTGTGCGCGGCCGGTGCAGATCTGGCACCGGCCGACAAGAAGCTTTACGCGTTGCGTGACGTGACCGGCACCGTCGAATCGATTCCCCTGATCGCCAGCTCGATCATGAGCAAGAAGATCGCCGAGGGCACCGGCGCGCTGGTGCTGGACGTGAAGGTCGGTGCCGGCGCATTCATGAAGAACGCAGACGATGCGCGTGAACTCGCGAATGCGATGGTCGAGCTCGGAACCGATGCCGGTGTCCGCACGCTGGCCGTGCTGACGGCCATGGACGTTCCACTCGGGCTCACTGCGGGCAACGCGCTCGAAGTACAGGAGTCCGTGGAGGTACTCGCCGGGGGCGGCCCGGCCGACATCGTCGAGCTGACGATCACGCTGGCCCGCACGATGCTTGCCGCGGCCGGAATCGAGGGCATCGATCCGGCCGACAAACTCGCCGACGGTTCGGCCATGGATCGCTGGCGAACGATGATCGCCGCGCAGGGCGGCGATCCCGATGCCGCGCTGCCCGTCGCCCGGGAAAGCCAGGAATTCACTGCGACACAGGACGGCGTCGTCACCGGATTGGACGCGATGGGCGTCGGGCTCGCCGCGTGGCGGCTCGGGGCGGGCCGAGAACGTCAGGGCGAGCCGGTGCAGAGCGCGGCCGGTGTGCGGCTGCACGCCAAGCCCGGCGATCGGGTGAAGGCCGGGTATCGGCTCGCCACCCTGTACACCGACACCCCCGAGCGTTTCGAGTACGCGCAGCAGGCACTCGAGTCCAGCTGGGAGATCGGTGCCACGGCCGTCGAGCCCAGGCCCCTGGTCATCGACCGCGTCGGGCACTGACGGGTCTGCTCGGTCAGATCAGATTGCCGGCCTCGGTCAGCACGCTGCGCAGTATCTGTTCCATCTCGTCGAACTCCTTCTGTCCACAGATCAGCGGCGGTGCCAACTGCACCACCGGATCGCCGCGATCGTCGGCGCGGCAGTACAGCCCGGCGTCGAACAGAGCCGTGGACAGGAATCCGCGGAGGATGCGTTCTGCTTCTGCGTCGCTGAACGTTTCCTTCGTGGTCTTGTCCTTCACCAATTCGATCCCGTAGAAGAATCCTTCGCCGCGCACGTCTCCGACGATCGGCAGGTCGTGCAGCTTCTCGAGCGTCGAACGGAACGCGGGTGCGTTGTCCGCCACGTGTGCGTTGATGCCCTCGCGCTCGAAGATGTCGAGGTTGGCCAGCGCAACGGCGGCGGAGACGGGGTGACCGCCGAAGGTGTAACCGTGGGCGAAACTCGACGTTCCGTCGTCGAACGGCTCGAACAGCTTGTCGGAGGCGATCATTGCGCCGATCGGAGAGTATCCCGATGTCATTCCCTTGGCGCAGGTGATGATGTCGGGAATGTAGCCGAAGTCGCTGCACGCGAACATCGAACCGATGCGGCCGAAGGCGCAGATGACTTCGTCGGAGACGAGCAGAACGTCGTAGCGGTCGCAGATTTCGCGCACGCGCTCGAAGTATCCGGGCGGAGGCGGGAAGCAGCCGCCGGCATTCTGAACCGGCTCGAGAAACACCGCCGCGACCGTGTCCGGGCCCTCGAATTCGATGGCCTCGGCGATGCGATCCGCAGCCCAGATTCCGAACGCCTTCGGATCGGTGTCCAGTGGTGCGGGCGCGCGATAGATGTTGGTGTTCGGCACCCGGAACGCACCCGGTGTCAGCGGCTCGAAGGGTTCCTTGAGTGCCGGGATTCCGGTGATGGCCAGCGCGCCCTGCGGGGTGCCGTGGTAAGCGATGGATCGGGAGATCACCTTGTGCTTGCCGGGCTTGCCGACCTTCTTGAAGTACTGCTTGGCGAGCTTCCAGGCGCTCTCGACGGCCTCGCCGCCGCCGGTGGTGAAGAAGACTCGGTTCAGATCGCCCGGGGCGTATCCGGCGAGCCGCTCGGCGAGTTCGATGGCAGGCTCGGTGACGTACGACCACAGGGGAAAGAACGCCAATTCCTTGGCCTGCTTGGCCGCGGCCTCGGCCAGCTCGTCGCGGCCGTGGCCCACCTGCACCACGAACAGGCCCGACAGTCCGTCGATGTAGCTCTTGCCGTTCGAGTCCCAGATGGTCGAACTCTCGCCGCGGGTGATGATGGGGGGAGTGACCCCAGCGCCGTGCCGGGTGAAGTGACCCCACAGGTGCTTGGCTGCGGAGGCGTCGAGCTCGGATGTGGTTCGCGTCATCGTGTTCCCCAATTGTATTGCTGCTTGACGAGTTTGAGATAGACCAGCGTTTCGGTGCTGGTGACACCGTCCAGGCTGCGGATCTGCTTGTTCAGAATTTGCAGAAGCTGTTCGTCGTCCTCGCATACCACTTCCACGACGATGTCGAAGGACCCTGCAGTGAGGACGACGTAGTCGATCGCGTCGATCGCCGACAGTTCCTCGGACAGTGCGTAACTGTCACCGGTGCACCTGATCCCGATCATCGCCTGCCGCTTGAATCCGACCTGTACCGGATCGGTCACCGCGACGATCTGCATCACGCCGGAATCCGTCAGACGTTGAACACGTTGACGCACAGCCGCTTCCGACAGTCCGACGGCTTTGCCGATGGCAGCGTACGAGCGCCGCCCGTCCTCCTGAAGTTGCTCGATGATCGCCTTGGAGACGTCGTCGAGTGCGATGGGTGGTTGGTCGGGCATGGGTCGATCTTGTCACTGCGGCGGTAGTGAACACAACCCTTGGACGATGAAATGCGTGTCAATTGTCGATTCGGACGACAGAATCAGTTGTCGAAAGGCTGGAAACAGAGAGAATCCGTGGATCCGACGGTACTCTGCAGGCATGGCGAACATTTCTGGTTGTTGGATTGGTGGACGCTCGTTGGACGGTAGCGGTGATCGGTATGCGGTCGACGATCCCGCAACCGGAACTGTCGTCGCCCACGTCGGTCTGGCCACCGCCGCCGACGTCGATTCGGCACTCGCACATGCGCGGTCGGCATTTCCTGCTTGGTCCACTGCCACCCCTGCGCACCGCAGCACCGTGTTGATGGAACTGGCGCGTCTGGTCTCGGCCGATGCCGAGAACTTCGTGGCCGAGGAAGTGGCGCAGACCGGGAAATCGACCAGGCTGGCAGCGGAATTCGATGTGCCGGGAAGTATCGACAACATCGAGTTCTTCGCCGGTGCGGCGCGGCATCTGGACGGCAAGGCTGCCGCGGAGTACTCGGGTGAGCACACCTCGGTCGTCCGGCGCGGCGCCGTCGGAGTCGTCGGGTCGATCACGCCGTGGAACTATCCGTTGCAGATGGCGGTGTGGAAGGCAATTCCGGCTCTGGCGGCAGGGTGCGCCGTCGTGCTCAAGCCCAGTGAACTCACTCCACTGACCACGCTGCGTCTGGCGCGCCTGGCCACCGAGGCAGGTGTTCCCGACGGCGTGTTCAACGTCGTCACCGGGACCGGAGACGACGCCGGGGTCGCGCTGTCCTCGCACGCGGGCCTGGATCTCATGACGTTCACCGGCTCCACTCCCGTAGGTCGGAAAGTCATGGCACAGGCCGCCGCACACGGCACTCGGGTGCAGCTCGAGTTGGGCGGCAAGGCGCCGCTGGTGGTGTTCGACGATGCGGATCTCGACGCGGCGATTCACGGCGCGGTCGCAGGATCGTTGATCAACGGTGGCCAGGATTGCACGGCGGCCACGCGCGCCATCGTCGCCGAATCGCTGTACGACGACTTCGTCGCCGGAGTCGCCGAGTTGATGGGACGCGTCGTCGTGGGAGACCCGACCGATCCGGCAACCGACATGGGCTCGTTGATTTCCGTCGCGCATCGAGATCGGGTGGCGGCGATGGTGGATCGGGCCCGGAACGCGGGGGCGAGAGTGGTGACCGGAGGTCGCATTCCGGAGGGCAGGGGTGCCTTCTATCCGCCTACCCTGATCGCGGATGTCGGTGAGCAGGACGAGATCTATCGCGACGAGGTTTTCGGTCCGGTGCTCACGGTCTCGAATCATCACGGGGACGACGATGCGATCCGCCGCGCCAACGACACCCAGTTCGGGCTCGCCGCCTCTGCCTGGACCAGGGACGTCTACCGCGCGGGCCGAGCGACGCGGGAGATCGCCGCAGGCTGTGTGTGGATCAACGACCACATTCCTATCATCAGCGAGATGCCGCACGGCGGTGTCGGGGCCTCGGGTTTCGGCAAGGATATGTCGAGCTATTCGCTGGACGAGTACCTCACCGTCAAGCACGTCATGACCGACATCACCGGTGTGGCTCGAAAGGCCTGGCATCGAACGGTATTCGCTTCGGCCGATTTTCGCGCGCAGGTGGACGCCCGATGAGCGCATCATGGGCGACCGCACCCACCGACCGGGGCGTGGCGATGGTGGCGGGCGCGGCACCGGAGTCCTACTGGCTCGACCGTCCCGAACGCCCGGCACCGCGGACGCGGCATACCGGTTCGACTGCAGCGGATCTCGTCATCGTCGGCGGCGGGTTCACCGGATTGTGGGCGGCACTGCATGCTGTAGAAGAGAACCCCGGCAGGTCGATCGTGTTGCTCGAAGGCGACCGCATCGCCGAGGGCGCAACCGGACGCAACGGCGGCTTTTGTGCGGCCAGCCTGACGCACGGACTGAGCAACGGACTCGATCGCTACGCCGACGAACTACCCGAGCTGCTGCGTATGGGTACCGAGACAATCGACGCGGTCTGCGCGACGGCGGACAAGTACGAAATCGACGCCGACATCGAACGCACCGGCGAGCTCGACATCGCGAATTTCGACTGGCAGGTTAACGACCTGCGTGAGCTCGGCGACGAGGGGAGGCGACTGTCGCAGCCGATGGAGTACCTCGACGCCGATGCAGTGCAGTCAAGGATCACGTCACCGATGGCACGTGGCGCACTGTTCGATCCCGACGTCGCGATGATCGACCCCGCCAAGCTCGCCTGGGGCCTGGCCGACGCAGCTCAGTCACTCGGCGTTCGCATTCACGAGAACACCCGTGCTCTTTCGATCAGTAGTTCCGGCAACGGTATTCGAGTGAAGACCGGCTACGGCTCCATCGAGGCAGCCAAGGTTCTGCTGGCCACCTCGGCAACGAAGTCGTTGCGCCGCAAGCTCCGTCACTGGATCGTCCCGGTGTGGGACTACGTGATCATGACCGAGCCACTGACGTCGGCGCAGCTCGCCGACATAGGATGGTCCGGCCGCGAAGGATTGGCCGACTCCGGCAACAGATTTCACTACTTCCGGTTGACGGCGGACAATCGCATTCTGTTCGGCGGGTGGGACGCGCACTACTTCTACGGTAGCGACACCGACCCACGCCGAACCCAGCATCCCGAAGAGTTCGCATTGCTCGCCGAACACCTACTGCAGGTGTTCCCCGCCCTCGAAGGTATCCGCGCCACCCACGCCTGGGGTGGATCGATCGACACGTGCTCGCGATTCAGCGCATTCTGGGATCTCGGCATGAACGGGCGGGTGGCTTCGGTGGCCGGGTTCACCGGCCTCGGCGTCGGCGCGTCGCACTTCGGGGCTCGCACCGCCCTCGATCTACTGGACGGCAAGGACACCGAACGAACACGCCTGAAGATGGTGCGTACCAAGCCGTTACCGTTTCCGCCCGAGCCCTTCAAATCGATCGGCATCAACATTACGCGGGCGCAGTTCGCCCGCGCGGACCGCAACGAGGGGCGACGGGGCCTGTGGCTCAAGGGAATGGATGCCCTGGGTCTGGGCTTCGACAGTTGAGGTGCCAAGGCAGTGGTGGGGGGGGGGGGGGGGGGCGGGCCCCCCCCCCCCCCCCCCCCAACACCAAAAAAAAACCGCACGACCACACCCCCCCCCCCCCCCCCCCCCCCCAAAAACACCCCCCCCAAACCACAAA